>DMTJ01000438.1 GCA_003477185.1 Lentisphaeria bacterium | reverse complement strand
GGCGCGATCTGGTACCAGGGCGAGTCCAATGCCCATATGAGCCTCTTGCCCTACGATGTCCTGCTCTCACTGTTGGTGCAGGACTGGCGCGAGCGCTGGGGCTATGATTTCCCGTTCTACTTCGTACAGCTGGCGAACTTCAAGGCGCCGACCACGGAACCGGGTATTGAGCACCCGTGGCCCTATGTGCAAGATCGGATGCGCCGGGCCCTGGCGGTCATCTCGCATAGCGGCATGGCGGTGATCAATGATGTCGGAGAAGAGAGCAACATTCACCCGAAAGACAAGCAAACGCCAGGCGAGCGCCTTGCCCGCTGGGCCTTGGCGAAGACATATGGAAGAAGCATGATTCATTCTGGCCCCCTATACGCATCATATCAGCGCCAGGCAGCTGCGTTGAGCGTGCGCTTTAGCTGCGTGGGCACCGGACTGCGATCCCGGGCTGGTACGGCACTGCAGCGCTTCGAAATCGCCGGTTCGGATGGTGTGTGGCAGTGGGCACAGGCTGAGATTGTCGGCGCCGACCGGGTGAAACTCAGCCACCCGAATATTTCCGAACCGGTTGCCGCCCGCTATGCGTGGGCCAGTAATCCGACAGGCGCAAATCTGGTAAACAGCGAGGGCCTGCCCGCGTCCATATTCAGTACCGAGGACGACAACAAACAATGAGACCATGCGCTGTAGCCAAGTCGCGCTTCACCCTGATTGAATTACTGGTGGTGATCGTCATTATCGCCATCTTAGCATCTCTATTGCTGCCTTCGCTGGCGAAGGCTCGCGCAGCGGGCCGGACGGCTTTTTGCCAGAATAATCTCAAGCAGATTTATCTGGCGCAGGCGCTGTACGTAAGCGAGAACAATGGGGGACTGGCCTGGACTCGCGTCGACCCAGGCGGGACTGCCCATTCGCAGACATGGATGTGGATGCTGGCGCCCGACCTCGGCCTCGACCGTACGGAGGTCTATCCCTGGCGCGACGTCTATGTCGAGGACCTTGGCAGCAATGTCCTGGTCTGCCCCAGCGTCGAGATTGAACCGACCTACGACCGCCCCACGAACTATCGCGGATCCAAGTGGGCGGGGCATGGCAGGTATTACAACGGGTTTGACACGCCTACACAAACAGCGGCGCACCATGGGGGAGTTCTGCTGGCAAGGGTGTCAAAGCCAACAGAAGCGATGCTTCTTGGCGAGTCGAGCCAGAATGGCTACATCTACAATGGCGGTCACTTTCAAGATCCTGTCGTTGACCGCGTGCATGCCGGTCAGTTGAACCGCCTGTTTGTGGACGGTCATCTCGGCAAGGGCGTTCTGACCAACGACTTGGACTACGTCTACTGGCATCGCTGGTCATGGTTTGACGGGCAGTGAGAGACCGCCCGCAGCTTACATCCACCATTTCACACATGGAATTCACCGAGAACACCATGCTCGCATACGGTCGGGCGATGGAAAATGAAGCTTTTGTTTCAAGACAGGATACCACAATGGCCATGACTAAAGATCTAAAAGCCCCCAGCCAGCGCCGAACGGTCCTTTTCGGGAAATCCGAGTACACGTCTCCGACTGATGAATTGGGTCCGCTACGCGACAGCAGTGATGTCGTGGGAGATGCCCTGACGACGTATGAGTACAAGTGGTTGCGCGCCGTTGGGAATGAGGAATTCACGGGTGCGCACCTGTGGGCACATGACAATGACTTAGCCGAAAACTCTCCCCGGACAGAGCGTATCCATGAATTCATCAATATCTGATAAAATTCCCATCGTAGTTGGGATTCTATTGGCACTCAGTTTCGCATTTATCGGGTTTGTGTTCCTCGCCGTGGGAAGCTACCAATTCCTCCAGGGAGCGAAGAGTCAGGACTGGCCAGCAACTTCAGGAATCATTGCCCGTTCCGAGGTGAAGTCTACGAGCAGCAGAACCCGTACGTCGAAGCGCCATTCTAAGAACAAGACCCGCTATAGCGTCAGCGTTGTTTACACGTATCAGGTCGATGGCCAGGACTACGAGAACAACAGGCTGAGCTATGGCGGTAAAAAGTACAAAGCCCGGCCCCAAGCCGTGGAGGCAATGAAACCCTATAAGAAGGGAGCCAAGGTCGACGTTTTCTATTCCCCAGAAGACCCGGCGAGCAGCGTTCTCGTCAAGGGGAGTGGGACAGCTGGCGTGGCGATTGGCGTGGGTGCAATCTTGCTCTTGTTAGGCGGGGCAGCATCCATCATCATGATTGTGAGAGTAAGAAGACATAGCGAGGGATTGCCCTCATCAGCATTCACCACGGAGTGATAGAATCCAAGATGAAAGCGTCTACCGTCAGTCAGTTGAATCATCTCTTCTCGGGGCTGGTCATGCTTTTGATCACCTGTTTGTCGGGCTCAGTCTACGCTGATGAGACCGATCACTCAGAGCCGCTGACCAGAAAACCCAATATCGTCATCCTGTTCGCCGATGACCTGGGCATCACCGACCTCGGATGCTATGGCCAAGAACACGGGAACACCTATCACGAAACGCCTAACATCGACCTGCTGGCCCGGCAGGGGATGCTGTTCACCAATGCCTACGCGGCAAGCCCGGTGTGCTCGCCTACGCGTGCCAGCATTCTCACAGGGAAATATCCCGCCCGCCTCCGTCTCACCGACTTTCTGCCAGGGCAGCTCCAGCCCCAATTTCGGGGCGTTACAGCATCACAACCGGAGCAGCAGTTCTTGCCGCCTGGAGAGATCACGGTGGGACAGGCCCTGAAAGATGGCGGCTATTCCACATGGTTCTTCGGGAAGTGGCATCTGGGCAAAGGGACTCCGGCCGACTTTGGCTTTGAGCAGGAATACGGAGCGCAGCAAAGCGAGGCGAACCGCTTCTATCCCTTCAAGAAGAAGCAGAAGAACCTCGGTGGTAAAGAGGGCGATACCATCACCGATGTGCTCACACAGAAGGCTGCTGAACTCATCCGAGAACAACGGAAACAATGGGACAGCGGCCAGAAACAACCGTTCCTGCTTTACATGTCGTACTACCTGGTGCATATGCCGATCAAAGCCCGTCAGGAGGCCATCGCTTACTTTGAAGCCAAGAAGAAAACGAAGAAGTGGAAGCGCGCCGACTACGCGGCGATGCTCAAGATCCTCGACGACAATGTCGGGCGATTAATGCAGGCGCTCAAAGGCAACGGCTTTGCAGACAATACGGTGGTCGTCTTCTACTCCGACAACGGCGGACACACCTGCACCTCCAA
>DMTJ01000143.1 GCA_003477185.1 Lentisphaeria bacterium | reverse complement strand
CCCGGCGGAAGTGGTCCGTGAAGATAGCGAAGACGGCAAACACAGCGTAGTCGGGCGGCCTCGCTGGGAAGTCGACAGCGGGGGAAAGATGCACGCCAAGCTTGAAACCAAAGTTGAGAAGGCGACCGTTCTCAAACGCTACAACTCGGGCGAATGTGTGGATGAAAACGCGGTCCTGCAGCTTAACAAGGACGAGACCGGCAGAGCCCGCTACTCGGACTCCCGCCATGACGTCATGCACGGCAAGAACAAGGTGCGCGTCGACGAATAACGACGCCAAGACAGGTGCGCACAGCTCGCCTGCTCAGGTCAGGCTAGATACGAACAGCAGTAATCCGTAACCGCACGGACGCGCAGCGAAAACGATGCGCTTGCTGGCACCTCAAAGGACTCGCCACCGGCGATTGTACGCCAGCTGGCTTCGCCGGGCAGCTGGATGTCCAGGTCACCAGCTAGAACCTCCATGTGCTCGGCAACGTCGGTATTAAAGCTGTACTCTCCAGGCAACATGATGCCCAGCGTCTTGCTCTCACCTCCGGGAAACCGAATCGTGCGGCTGGTGACCTTTCCCTCAAAGTAAACATTTGCCTCGCGAACAATCGCGACATCGCTGAATTCGGACATCCGACCTACCCTCCTGCTCGATCAAATCAAAGCTGGAACCGTAGCTCCTCGCGCCAGCCATACCGCACCTTCCGCGCTCTGCTTTTGGCGTAGACTGCCAGAGCATACCTACAATAAACTATCTTGCGGTTGTCATAAGTTAGGTACTCCGTGTTCAATCATTCCACATTCTACTAGGCCCATTCCCATGTCTGTAAACACCGAGACTCAGCTGAGCCTACCCCACGATGCTGATGTCGAAGCCATTCTCGCGACCTGGGTAAAGCAGATGCGCGAGCACATGGTTGGCCCGGCGATTTCATTTCTGGTGCACATCCTGGTCTTGGGGGTACTTGCGGTGTTCGCAACGAGCACCAAAGAGTAACAAGAGCGCGGGATCGAGATTCACGTGAGAGAGCTCCCGATCGTCGAACTTGATGACGAGATGCTCGACGAGATTGACGATATCTAGGAAGGAATCCTCGATGAAGTGGCTCCAGTGATTAGCGTGGTGGCGCCAACGCCCGCTGAGACCGAGGACGAGTTGGCCGCGGAGGACGTCAGCGACGAGGCCCCACAAGCGGAAGACAACTCTGAGTTCGAAGAGCAGCTGGCCGTGCAGCCTACGCTGGCCCCGTTGACACTGTCCTCTCTCTATGCCGGGCGATCCGCTGCTGGACGTGCCGCGACCGTGAAGAAGTTTGGCGGTTCCCGAGCAGGACAGGAGGCGGTGCTGCGCGCCCTCCGCTGGTTGCAGACGGTACAGCAGGATGACGGCTCCTGGCTGGGTGATCCAGCATTTACAGGGTTGGCCTTGCTCTGCTTTCTAGCCCATGGCGATAACCCGCGGTCCGAAGAGTTCGGCGGCACAGTCCAGACGTCGATTCAGTGGCTTGCGGAGCGGATGCCGTCTACGGGAAAGACCTTTCCAGGTGGCAAAGGGGCGTACTCCCACGGGATTATCACCTACGCGCTTGCCGAGGCCTACGACCTGACCCAGATCCGATTTCTGAAGCGGGCGATGGAAGATGGCCTAGATGTCCTTTTGAAAGGCCAGCAGCCCGGCGGTGGCTACGACTACGCGTACCAGAAGGGGGACCGCTGGGATCTGTCTGTCGCTGGCTGGCAGATGCAGGCATTGAAGGCGGGCTACATCGCCGGGGCCAGCAACAAAGGCCTCCATGAGGCGATCGAAAAGTCGATCCTGTTTACCAAGTCGACCTACAAGAACGACAGGTTTGGCTATAGCGCTCCAGGGACAGGCAAGAACATGACCGGTGTGGGCGTGGTCTGCCTGCAGCTGCTTGGCCACAAAAAGGCCAAGGAAGTGGGCCGGGCCATCGACAATACGATCATGACGTCACGCCTGAAAGGGTATGAACACGCAAGGACGACCTTCAAGGAAGAGGCTGAACACAACCTGCACGGCTGGTACTACGACACCCAGGCTACTTTCAATGCGGGCAGCGCGGACTGGAGAAAATGGCAACGAGTATTTGAGCCGGTGCTGATCAACAATCAGCACAAGGAAGGCTACTGGGATGTCGAGATTCACAGGAAGACTGGCGTGGCCGGAAAAGTCTTCTCTACCACGCTGTGCTGCCTGCAACTGGAGGTCTACTACCGCTACCTGCAATGTTTTGACCTAGACAAGGTCGCTGCAGCCAGCAAGAAGGTCGCGTGGCTACTCGATGATGATGACGACCTTGACCTCCAGATCGACTGAAATCTCCCTCGTGGCTGCGGGTGCCGGACTACATGTGTAACTTCTACCGCGCGAATTCCGCACCCTCACTGGCGACCCAAGACGGGACGGGTACGTTGAAGGTTACAGAAGTTACGATACAGACTTTGTAGTTACCTCGAGGATTTGATTTATGTCTGAAGATATTGAGGCTCAGGAGAGCTCCAGCCACGACGCTGATGTCGAAGCGATACTCGCGGCATACCGTGCAAAGCAAATGCGCGAGCACATGATC
>DMTJ01000469.1 GCA_003477185.1 Lentisphaeria bacterium | reverse complement strand
TCCATCATGCGAGAGAAGTTCTCGGGCTATGCCGCTGAAGAACTGGCCGGCCATGGAGGACAGAAACAAAGCCAGCGAAACGAAGACGGCAACGGGGAAGGTGAATGCGATCCCCGCCATCATGCCAACCGCGCAAACCGTGCCGAGATGTAGCACATGGAGGCCCGCGCCGCGCAGCATGTTTGAAAGCCACCCGCCGTCTATATAGCGAATACGCACGCCGCTGGTGCGGCCCAGGATGATCTCGCGGTCGCTATGATTGGTCAGCGTCACCGCAATGCTGCGAGACTTGGGAAATTCTGCCATCGGGATCTTGAGGGTGTGTCGGCGACTCGCAGATCGTTCCACTTTAACGGTATACCCCTGCTGCGAATCTTGGGCGGCGATATCCCAGGTAAGCGGCAGCGACTCTGGCCTGCCGCCAGCGTAGTATTTGAATCTCAGCTCGACCGTCTCTCCCTCGCTGGGCTCCTTTGGCAGCGCGAAGCGCCAGGTCCGCTTGGCGTTCGGAAGGCAGAGCTGCTGTGTGCTGCGCACGTTGCTGGCTAGCGTTGCGCGAAAGTCAGCCGTAACCTGGCCCTCCAGCGTGCCAATCTCCCGCAGGCGCACAATCTCCTCATCGACCAAGTCGCCCAGGTCGCGTTGCTGTGGGTGGGCCTCGTACCGAACGACGCCGAACTCCTGCCAAGCCGCGTTGCGCGCCTCCTCGTCATAGGAGCCGGCATGGTGCCAGGTCAGCGTCAACAGTCCAGCCAGCATCACGCCCTCGGCCACGATCGCCAGCAGGAGTACCCCCAGCCACTGGCACAAGTAGATCTGCAGCCTGCTAATCGGCCGGGAGGTCGCCGTATGGATCTGCTTTTGATCCAGCTGCGAGCGCACCGCAAAACAGGCGAGCGCCATCATGACTAACGTCATCAGCGCATAGG
This sequence comes from Lentisphaeria bacterium, assembly GCA_003477185.1. Classification (GTDB taxonomy): domain Bacteria; phylum Verrucomicrobiota; class Lentisphaeria; order JABSQK01; family UBA12247; genus UBA12247. The sequence goes on along the minus strand of DMTJ01000469.1, from coordinate 7,870 downwards.
TAATCCCAAGGCTGTATTGGATGCGAACCGGGAGTTCATTGATCAACTGTCCATCCGCGCGCGCATTCCAAAACACGCCTGCAGAAACCACCAATACCAGCGCCAACACCGCATGGACGGCGCGGTTGCGCACCAGCAGCTTCAGTGTTAAGCGAGCAAAAGTAAAGACGTTGCGCATAGAACCTCAGAAACTTCCGTGACAGCGGGACGCTACCAATAAGATAGCAAAGATCAATCAGTAACAGTGAATGATCGCCTGCAATCCCCTGCGCAACGCGTCATCCTGCACATACTCTGGCAAAGTCCGTCATGGCCACAAACTTCCTGATCTCATCCCGCACGCGACGGTAACACGCCAGCGCCGCCTCATCGTCGGCAGCCTCGCGAGCCAGTGCCGGCGGATCGTCGAACGGAACATGCAAGGTAAGAACTTCCCGAGGCAGCACTGGGCACGATTCGCGGGCGTTCCCACACACTGAGACGACAAGTTCAATCTCGTCTAGATTGTGCGCATCAAGACACTCAGAAGCTTGACCGGTGATGTCTACGCCAGCGTCGGCCATTACCTGCACCGCATAGGGATTGAGACCATGTGCCACGATTCCCGCAGAACGCGCCTCCACGAGACCGCCATGCAGGGTCCGAAGCCAGCCTTCGGCCATTTGGCTGCGGCATGAATTGCCAGTACACAGAAACAGGACGACAGGCTTCTTGATCATCCAGTTACCTCGTCTCGATTCCCCAGCCTTTCAATGTCTCGGCGATAAAGTCCACACACTGTGCGTGCTGCTCCTTCCCGTTGCCAACCACCTCCAGCGGCTTGCCAAAGGCAAAACGAACCGGCCGATCCGGATAGATAGGGCCAACATCCTTGACGCGCCGCCCTTCGCTCCAAAAGTCAGTCATCAGGGCCAACGGCACCACTAGGACACCGGCCCTCTTCGCCAGCTTAATCCCCATTGAATTAAAGTTCTCCGCTTCGAATCCGGGGCGCCTGTGTCCTTGCGGAAACACCACCACGTTCCGGCCAGCTTCCAGCCGCGCCATTCCCTCGTGCAGTACCACTCTAAGGTCCTCGCGCGGATTGGTGCGACCGACCACAATCGGCCTGCCAGCTAAAACAACCGGCCCGAAAATAGGGTACTTGGGCAGGCTTTCTTTCAAGACAAAACTGAGCGGGCGCCGACCACCGGCGATCACCGGCAAAATCAGAGTTTCAAACGTACTCATGTGATTGGCGATGATCACAGCAGGCTGCTCGAGTCCTTGCAGGTGGCGCAGCCCGGAGATATCTAGCTCACTCCCAGCTTTCTCTGCGCAACAGGCAATGCGGTAGCCGGGTTCCATCACAGCGGCATCCGGAAGCCCACGGAGAACCCGCAGGCGGGCGGTCATGACGTGATAGCCGACCCCAGCATAGAATCGAAAGGCGGTACAGAGAGGTACCTTCCCTCGTGAATCAGTCACGTAATCCGCACCCTGCTTCAGTGCCGATGCAAGTGCCTTAGGTCCCGCCACCCAGCTCAGCTTTCCGCCGGTGCAACAGCCGGCAAGCCAGGATCAACATTCTTCTGCGCGGCATTCCCATAGACACGCAAGTGAAGCATCAGCAATAGCGGTGCAGCTGCCATCGAAAAGATGGGGACGCAGCCCAGCAGCAGCAGCAAAAGTGCGGCAATCCGCATGCCCCAGCGCAGGCTGAACTTCTGCCCGACATGGAGGAAGATCGACAGCGGTGCGACCAGTGACAGTTTGATCGCGACCAGGCTGATAGCGAACCCAGCGCCCGGCACCAGCGAGATCAAAGTGATCGGCACCCACAGCCGGCTCGCCCGGCTGAAAATCTTATCCCGGTACTCATCGAACCAAGGATCGTTCGGTTCGAACGTAAATCCGCAGCTCTCGCAGCCCTCCTTCAAAAAGCTGCGCGGTCGGATGCGCGTCGCACACTTTGGGCAGCGATGCTCGGCGACCAGGCGGACTCTGTGCTCTCGTTCATTCTGCGTGCTGTCCGCGAGCCAGCCCCAGTTGGCCAGCTTCTGAAGCGGTATATCCTGTTTGCAGGAACCGCAGTGGCTGGCAATCGTCATCACACTCTCCGCGCAATGCGGACACGGCACCGTGTCCCGCTCCTCAATCCTCCGCGTGGCCGACCGCACCAGCCAGACCACCACCAGCGTCACCGCACCGATGATAATCGAGAGAATCGGCAAGAACACCAGAATTAGAATCCCGATTGCCCCCCAGCCCTCCTCAAGCCAGCTGAAGAAGCTCCGGACTCCGGTGCTGTCGTCAGGGTCCATGTCCCGCAGCCATAGGAAGAATCGATTGCGCAGCCCATTCAAGTACCAAGTTGCAGTAACCGCACCGCCCATGGTCATGGCCGTTCCTATGCTCGCCTGCTGCACGTGCGGGTTGCTCGCTGCATCAGGCGGCAAAATCGCCATCGATACAATCGCAGCCGCGGCCATTTTAACCGTTCCCGAGACGGTACTCAACAGCTCCTGGAGTTCCGGGTTCTTCTCGGCGAAACACTCAGCGAGTGCCAGCGCCCCTAGCACCACGAGCGCCTCGCGGCTTGTCAGCCACTCCAGATAGGAGGGGAAAGTGATGGCCGCATTGGTCAAATCCTCAGCAGCCTCTGGGCTCGCCCCGAGTAAACAAACCAAGAAAAGGGGCAGGAATGCCCGAGATGACATGGGACCGCTGGCCGTAATGGCAGCGAGGGCGTGAATGAAGGTCATATCATGACTCCGTGAATGGCAGTGCGCGCGCGACAGAACACAGTCAAGCAATGTAGCCGGTTTATTTCGCGAATTCCACCAAGGCACCATGAGCTCTCAAGTAAACGCATATTCGTATCATCGCAAGATCCACCTCCTGGCACTCACCACAGCAGTCGTAACTTGCGGGCTGATTTACGCGGGTGGTTTAGTCACTACAATCGGCGCCGGGATGATTTTTCCTGACTGGCCATTGAGTAACGGCAGCTTCAATCCGTCCAACTGGTGGAAAACGCCAGACCAGCGGGAAGAGCACGGACACCGCATGATTGGCGCAATCGTTGGCCTCCTATCTATGGCACTAACGGTAGCAATTTGTCGCGCGGATCTGCCAGCATGGACCAAGCGGTTTGCGGTTTGCGCATTCGCTGGCGTAATTATCCAGGGACTGCTCGGCGGCATGCGAGTACTCCTCGTGAGCGTCGATCTTGCCATCGTACATGGCTGCATCGGCCAGATCGTGTTCTGCCTGCTGGTGACTCTGGTCTGCCTCACCTCCAGGAATTGGCTGGAGCAGCCGCGCGGCCATGCGCGCAGTTTCGATCTCAGGCTTTGTGCGGGGCTCACCGCAATAGTTGTTGCCCAATTGATCATCGGCGCATTGGTCCGGCATAACTTCGCCTGGGCAGCCATCCCCACCTTCCCCCTAGTCGACGGCGGCTTGATCCCGAAGAATTGGAACTGGCACGTCACTATTCACTACCTGCATCGCTTGGGCGCGCTGCTGATTTCCATCTTGGTCCTGATCGTCGCCGTGCGCGCGGTCCGCCAATATCGGTCACGCGCGCGGTTCTATGCGTGTCTCACCACCGCTCTGGTTGTCCTGCAGGTCTGTCTAGGCGCTGGGATCATCTTTAGCAGTCGGCAGGTCTTGGTCACCACTAGCCATGTCCTGATTGGCGCGCTGGTACTTGCCTGCTCGCTGGTCACCACACTCTGGGTCTGGCACGGCGAAGCAGGTGGCGAATAGCACCACAAGGTTGGTGTTTTTCACCAATCCCAGCAGCCCATGCCCACACGCAAAAATCCCACAACCTCCTCCCAGTCAGGGGATTAGCGCACATCCGCCTGCAAATGGCACGTCATTTGCTTGTCTGTCACCTGTACACAGTCACCCTGAAACGAGGCTTCCATGACACTCCTGGACCGACTCTCCAGTCTTGTTCAGCAGACCACAGATGACCTGCTGAAGCGCAACGATGATCCCGAGGCCGCACTCGACAGACTGCTCGCCAACCTCACCACGACCTTGGCGACGCTCCGCGATCGTCGCCTTGAACTGGAAGGAACCTGCGCCTCGCTGCGCAGACGAGCAGATCGCGCCTTCGCCAAAGCTGCCGTCTGGCGCGGCGAAGCTGAAGAAGCAGGGCGGGAAAAAGACGAGACCACCGCCCGCAGTGCCTTGCAGCATGCAAAGGACGAAACAGCCAAGCAGCAGGCCTTCGAGAAGGAGTTGTCCGAGTACGAAACGACGGCCGTAAAACTCGATGAACAGATCGCGGCGATGCAGAAGCGCACTCAGAGTGCCAAGAACCGCCGCGACCTGCTGGTCGCGCGACTGCGAACTGCGAAAATCCGCAAACACAACGAAGAACTGTGCGGGGCAGTCGCTGCCTGTGCCGCGCGTTCCAGCGAGTCTGATCTGGACCTCGCCTTCGATGAACTCGAGCACAAACTCGCCACAATCGAGGCGCTTGAGGGCTTGGAGCTTGGGGCTACCGAAGTCGCCGACGAAGTGGTGGAAGACGAACTCGCCGCCCTAAAGAAGAAGGTTGCAGCGAAGAGGCCTCGAGCCAGAAAGGGGAAGTGATCATGCCAGTATTTCGAAGAGTCCGTGACATGCTGGCAGCCAGCCTGAGTGACCTTCTCGATGAGTTGGAAGATCCAGTCCATGCCGCCAACCAGATGATCCGCGAGATCGAACAGGGCATCGCCACCCAGCGCACACGCGCCGCCGAGGCTCTGGCCACCTCTACTCTAATGAAGAAGCGCCTGACCAAAGTGCGCGCTCAGGTTCGCAGTCTCGGGGCCGACGCCGAAGTAGCGGTAGCCACCAGCGATGATGATACAGCGCGGAACCTGCTGAAGCAGCGCGCCGCCGCCAAGTCACAGGTCGGGCAACTCGATCTAGATCTCCGGAACGCCACCCTCATCGCCGAGGAACTGCGTGGTGAACTCCACAAACTCGAAGATAAGGTCCAGGAAGCGCGGCGTATCCGCGACACGCTCATGACCAAGCGCCAGGCCGCAGTTCGACAATCTGCCGCAAGCACCAGAAAGAATCACCCACCCGTTCGTCCTCAGGACATCATCGACGGTTTTGATACTCTGAGTCGACTCGAAGCCCAACTCGATGCGGTGGAAGCACGACATGAGGCGGACGCTGAGTTGGCCGCAGAGAAGCATGACTGAGACAACGAACGTGAACGATAATAGGAAAGAAAACATTTGATGCTTGCGACTGGACCCAGAACGCCCTACTGTTCCCCAACGCCACGCCTGGGAGGTCGTTCGCATGCTTGAATTCTTTTCTGTCGTAATTTCTGGCGGAATGTTGCCGTATACCGGCTTACTCGGATTCGTCTTGTTGTATTGGCTATTCGTCGCAATGACCGGCTTGGAGATTGGCGAAGGCACATTGGATGGTGCTGTGGAGGGCAGCGTTGATGGGCTGATCGATGGCGCGGTAGATGGCGCTCTGGACGGAACCGGCGGAAGCCTCGAAGGCGCCTCGCACGGCGCACTCGGTTTTCTCTCGGGCATCCTCCACATTGGCACAATCCCAGCTACCTTGATCCTCACCCTACTGGTAATGAAGGCCTGGGTGCTCGGCATGGTCTATCATCTATACCTGCTGCCACACATGCCAGCGTGGGTTGCCAAGCCGGTCATTGGCATCCTGTTCGCGATCGTGTTGGGCATCGTGATTTTTACCATTTCGATCTTTCTGACCTCGCTGACGGCCCGGCCGTTCAAGCTCCTATTCCGCCATAACTCTGTCCGCGGCTATCATCACTTGGTCGGCAAGACCTGCGTGGTAATATCTTCGCGGGTCACTGAGACCAGCGGACAGGCGGAATGCAAGCATGATGACGGCTTTCTGGCCCTCAAAGTCTGGTCCCGCGACCCGATGATGAAGGGGGCAGAAGCTGTAATCGTCTCGTATGATGCAGACCGCGACTCCTACCAAATCAAATCCATAACCTGAGAGTACCACCATGATCTTAGCCATCGCCATCGCTGTACTGAGCATTGTCGGCCTGGGCGTAGCCGCCCTGCTGATCAAGAATTTCTACCGCAAAGTAGCTCAGGGCCAAGCCCTGATCATCAATCAGATCTCGAAGATCATTGTTTCCTTCAAGGGGGGCATCGTGATTCCGATCGTCCACAAGGCCGAGTACATGGACATCTCCGTGAAGGCTATGGAAGTCGACCGCCGCGGCAAGGAAGGACTAATCTGCCAGGACAACATCCGTGCCGATATTACCGTCAGCTTTTACGTGCGGGTCAACCCCACCGAAGACGATGTAAAGAAAGTTGCGGCGGCAGTCGGCTGTGCGCGGGCCTCAAACCGGGAGACTCTCCAGGAGCTGTTCAGCGCCAAATTTTCCGAAGCACTCAAGACCGTCGGCAAAGCAATGCAGTTCACCGATCTGTTTACCGAGCGGGATACCTTTAAGGAGAAGATCATTGATGTCATCGGCACTGATCTGAATGGTTATGCGCTGGAAGACGTCGCCATCGACTATCTCGAACAGACGCCAAAGAGCGACCTCGACCCGGATAACATTCTGGACGCAGAGGGTATTCGTAAGATTACCAACCTCACCTCCCAGGAAGCGATCAAGACCAACGAGTTTGAGCGTAATAAAGAGCGCGTCATCAAGAAAGAAGACGTCGAGACCCGCGAACGCATCCTCGCGCTGGAGCGTCAGGAAGAGGACGCAGTGGCTCGTCAACACCGAGAGATTGAAACCATTCAGGCGCGGGAAGCCGCCGAGGCCGAGAAGGTCAAGGCCGAAGAGCGCCTGAAAGCCGAGCGCGCCCGAATCAAGACCGATGAAGAGCTGGCCGTGGCGACCGAGAACAAGGACCGCCAGATCGAGGTGGCCATCAAGAATCGCGAACGGACCATCGCCGTCGAAACGGAACGAGTGCAGCGAGACCAGGAACTGGAGATGACCGAGCGCGAGCGCCAGGTGGCGATCAAGCAGATCGAGAAGGACAAGGCCCTCGAGCAAGAAAAGAAAGAGATTGCCGAAGTCATCCGCGAGCGGGTTGCGATCGAAAAGACCGTCGCCGAACAGGAAGAAAAGATCTTAGACACCCGTGCGTTTGCCGGGGCAGATCGTCAGCGCCGCGTGGAAGTCACCGCTGCAGAAGAGAAGGCAGATGCAGAGTTGGTCGGCGTAACCAAGGCGGCTGAAGCCAAGGAACTGGCCGCCAAGAGCGAATATCGGGAGCGCGAGACACGGGCCGGTGCTGAAATGGTCGAAGCCGAGAAGCAGGCCGAGGCAGTGCGCATTCGGGCCGAAAAGGAAGCTGAGAGCAAGAAACTGCTGGCGGAGGGTGTGATCGCCGAAGAGGCAGCCAGCGGGCTGGCGCAGGTGAAGATTCGTGAGGCTGAGGCCCACGCGATCGAAGTCACTGGAAAGGCCGAGGCAGGTGCGGACTTGGACCGTCGCCGCGCTGAAGCACAGGGCATCGAGCTAGAAGGGACGGCAGAAGCCGTGGCATTCGCAGCCAAGGGCAAGGCAGAAGCCGAGGCTATGGACGCCAAGTTCACAGCCGAAGCCGTGGGCATCGACAAGAAGGCCGAAGCCATGAAAAACTTCGACAGCGTCGGCCGCGAGCATGAAGAGTTCAAACTTGAGCTCGAGAAAGAGAAGGAAATCGAGCTGGCTCAGATTGATGTAGATCGTCAGATTGCTGCCTATCAGTCCGAAATCATGGGCGAATCCATGAAGCAGGCAAACATCGACATCGTCGGTGGCGGTGGCGAGTTCCTCGACAAGTTCTTCAAGTCCATCACCTTGGCGAAAACAGTCGACGGATTTGTCGAGCACAGCGAAGTCGTACAGCGTCTT
>DMTJ01000224.1 GCA_003477185.1 Lentisphaeria bacterium | reverse complement strand
CAACATTGACGCCCAGGCTAAGCTCAAGCTATCCTTTAACGTTCAGTTTCACCGGCTCTCGCCAGCCGAGAATAACATTGGCATCAGTGGGCTCAACGCGCGCCGCAGCCCATCCGGGGCCTGGGACCTTCTCGTGCAAGTCGATGGCAGCGGCTCCGGCACCGGAGACGTCGCCCTAAAGATCGGTGACGAAATCATTGCTCAGGGCAGAGTCGCCGTCATCGATGGCGCGGGCGATCCGCTCCTTTTCAGCGTTTCGCCCGAGCAACACAGCGTAATCGAGGTCCAGCTCAAACTCAGCCAACCCGACTCACTGGCGGCAGACAATACCGCCTATATCTCACTCGGTGTGCCCCGTGACATCACAGTCAGGGTCACCGACCCCAGCCCATTCATCGAGCATGCCCTGTCCGTACAGGACGGCCTCCTGGTACTCGGCACAGAGTCCGAGACCAAGTTTGTCGACGTTGCCATTGCCAGCACGCCCGAAGGCCAGCAGAAAGCCGCCGTAGTGCTTGTCACCGCCGGCACCATTCCCGAAGACCTTCAGGATCTACTAACCCAACAAGACAAACAGACAGAGATCATCGACTGGCTGCGAGAAGATCCTCTGCTGTGTAACGTACCGCTCGCCGAAGTCGGGTTCGCCCAGCGAGTGGCTTGGAAGGTAGTCGAAGGCGCGTCGCAACAGCAACAGCGCGCCCTGCTGGAATCCCGCGGCTACCAGATTGTAGCCTCCGGCGAAACCGGCCCTCTCATTCTCCGCTGGGGCTCCACGAGTCAGCCCGTGTACCACCTGCTATTCCACCTCAAAGACTCCGAGTTACCCATGCGCATCGGCTTTCCGGTCATGCTCACCAACCTCACCGCCATCGGTCGCAAACTAGCTGGTCTGTCAATCGTCGCCGCGACCGGCACCGGTGTACTCGCTCCCATTCACACCACCGGCGAGACCACCATCACGGTCCAAACACCAAGCGGCCTGGCGCAGCAGCTCATCAGCGACAGCGAAGGCCGAGCGGCGGGCGTGCGCGCCACCTCCGTTGGCCTCTACCCGTGGATGTCCGACAGCGACTCCGGCATCGCCACTGCCAGCCTCCTGTCCCCAACCGAGAGCCAGCTCCTCACCATCGACGAGATCAACTTCCAAGAAGACCTCCGCGTCACCACCAGCAAGGCAGGTTGGGAAGCCCAGCGCCCGCTCTGGACCTGGTTTGCGATCATTGCACTTCTCGTCCTCTTTTGGGAGTGGTGGTACTTTCAGCGCGGCGCTCGTGGCACCTGAGCCCACACCTACCTTTGCGGAGTTCGCAATCTTCCGTGTCCCCCTGGTCCGAAAGGGTACCTGGCAGACCGCAGGCGGTCGCCAAGCCGACGCCACCACGCTCATTCTCCGCGCCACCCTGACCACGGGCGAGGCCCTCTGCAGCGAGTCCATCCTGCTTCCCGGCCACGTTGCGGAGTCCGCAGCCTCAGCCTGGGCCGAGCTGCAGCGCGTCGCTCCCCTGATGCTTGCGGCACTGCCTGGCACCGCTCCGGCAACCACCTCTACCGCCGTTGCCGGCCTGTTCGACCAGATCGCCTGGGAGTGCCTGCGCAGGCTGCCGGCTCCTGCTCGAGTTCCGATCGCCGGCACCGTCGCCGCAGCGGACCTCCAGCAGGCAATTGCGGAGTCCGCAACCCTCGTCGAACAGGGCTGCACCACGCTCAAGGTCAAGATCACGCCGGCCACAGCCGAATCCCTAATCGAAGCCTTGCAAGGCAGCTTCCCACAAGTGAGCATCGCCGTCGATGCCAATGGCTCCTTCAACGAAGCACAGCTGCCGCAACTAGGCGCCTGGGATCGCTACGATCTCGCCTTTCTCGAGGACCCGTTCCCGGCGGCTGCGCTCGCGCTCTCGGCTCGACTGCAACAGCGGCTGCGCACGCCCATTTGCCTTGACCTTGGCATTATCGACTCTGCAGCTGCGGAGTCCGCAATCCGCGCCCGGGCCGGTCGTCTTCTTAACCTAAAGGTCAGCCGTCTCGGCGGCTTCACTCCGGCTCACGAGATTGCCAGCTTGGCGGCCGAAGCCGGGATCGCCTGTCGTATCGGCAGCCTGCTCGAAAGCGCCGTCGGTACCGCAGCCCACGCTCGCTTCGGCTCTCTGCCCATCTTCACCTTGCCAGCGGGCCTCGTGCCCCCAGCCAGGCTCTACACCACCCCTGGCCTGAGTGAGCTCGCTTGCACCCGTGGTGCGCTTCCTCCATCCCCTGCAGCCCCCACGCTTGAGCAACTCCTCGCAGCAGCCGATGCCAGCGCACGCTTTGGTTCGTAGTCAGGCACGGAAGTGCCGTGCCCGTCGTGCGGGTGACGGAATGGGACTTGGTGACTTGGTGACGCCCGACGACGCCATGACCCAATGACGCCCGACCAGCAGCCACTGTCACAGCGTCAGCCCAGTCAAGATGTCCGGGCGTCATCAAGTCACCGAGTCACCAAGTCCTGTTCTTCCGCGCGCACCCGTCAAAACGCCAAGTGTTTTTTTCGCAGTTTCTGAGCACCTTGCATCGGTGCTTTGTGGGACTATCGATCGACAGCCTATTCTGACCGACACCACTACAATCGCGACCAATGGACGCTCCTTCTCAAGCATAGACCGATCAATTCTGGGTTCACCAACGGCGCCTCTATCAGAAGTTTTGCTATGGCGACCACCAGGTGTTAATCGTCGCAATCGGCACGGTCTTTGAGGCTGTCGGCATTGCCTTTTACGGTTGGTCGAAGATTTCGTTTGAGATGTTTCTTCCGCTGTACGTTGGCGTGCTTGGAGTCAGTCGGCTGCTCGTCCTACTCCGAACAACCGGCCAGTTGCAGGCATTTCGAACAATGCTCCCAGACAGCGAGCAGTTGCCAGTTCCTCCCCCGATTGACGACGCGGCTGCCGAGAAGTTCTACGTCCAGTCACAAGAGTCCGAGAGAAGCGGGGGCCCATTGATCTTCTCTTTAGCGTGCGGCGTTCCGTTGGCCGCAATGGCTTACGGGGCCGGTTTCGACACTCTCGCATTGTGCCTGCTGCTTGGGATTCCGACGGTTTTCACATTCGTATCGTCGCAGCTCAAGCCTGGCGGCTGTCCACCCGATGGGGAGGCTTTGGCCAAGGCCCGTGGGAAACTTATTGCCATGAGGACCAGGGGGGCCCTTGGCGGGTACACGTCCTTGGGCTTCTTCGTCGCAAACCAGCGATATTGGCAGTCATGGGCGATGCGCACCCTGTTCGCTTCAATCCTGACCGTGTGTTTGTCCCTGGCAGCTTTGGCAGTCGATTCAAGCTTGTCGGCGGGGTATCCTCTGATCGCTGCGGCGGTGACGGCAGTTCTATTCTTCAACGGACGCTACCTTGCCCACGCCGTTGCTGCCTTGATGCAATCTGGGGTGGGCCGTCTAATCAAGGCCGTCGTCGTGGCGTGGGTACTCGCCTACAGCGTGGCCAAGGGAGTCCCCTCCGGGGTTCTTATGGGCCTGTTTCTTGTCCCGCGTCCGCATCAGTTTCCCCTTACTGAGCTTGGTCGCGAGCGGTTGTTGCAGGACCAGAAGCTGCCTGCTGAAGTCGTGATTCCCACAGCATTCGGCGCCTTTGATCTCGCTGTCTGGCGCCTGCGAAAGCTCCGCGCCACGAGTACCGATGACGCCTGGACGACAGTCAGCGATTTGCGCGATTCCCTTGCGGCGATTCAATGCACCCTCTGAGCCTCTCGCGCAGTCTCGCTGGTACTTTTCTCGTCGCCGTCTTGTTGCTCGGCTGCAACACTCCGAGCGGGCCCCTGGTTGGCAACCGCGGACCATTGACGTCAGGAGGGATGTCGCCTGACCTCGGCGTTGTCCGATTTGCAACCGGAATGCTGGAGCCCGAGCAGTACTCCGTTGCGAGTGCAGAGAGGTCGCTTAAGATTGACGAATCATCCGTCTCCCGCCGCACTTTGGTCGTGCTCAATATTGATACTAGAATCACGCTTGTAGCGCTTCAGTTCGATCCTGGCCAGCTTACCCCTTGGGAGGCAGATTGGGACCCAGCGATCATCATCTCGGAAGAAGCCCGCCCCCCGCCGGACCATCCTTAATCTAGGCAACCCACTTCCCCGATTAGGTCATGGAGGGGAAATCTACCACTTCGATGCGCTGCATTCTGTATTGGAAGGTGGGCCGATTGCCGCGCGAGCAGAAGAGTGCTCTGGTGGCGCCGTCAGAAACACGACGCTGTCGCTGATCAACTCCACCTCCAGGCCGAAGCGCTCGCCGATCCAGGCAAAGGTCTCAGGGCAGAAGAAGCAAATGTGGGTGATGTCATCTTTGTAGCGCCAGCGCGAGAATGCCTCAGCATCGCGCACCATCTGCGTCATCACGGCAAGGATGCCACCCGGGCGAAGCAGTCCCCGTAGGCGCTCAAGCTCCGCGCCTGGCCGCTGCAGGTGCTCGAATACCTCGGTCGCAGTAATCGCATCATAGCTTCGCGTATACACCGCCTGATCCGGCGCGTAGAATGGATCAAACAGGGCAACTGAATGGCCAGCTTCTTCGAGCATCACCGAAAGTGTCGGCCCCGGGCCAGAACCAAAATCCAGGACCTCGCTGCCTGCGCTCAGCCGGGCCAGGAGCGGAGTTGCGACGCGGGCCAGAAACCTCCGGTAGCCGGGATCATCCGGTGAGTTGTGGTGCAGGTCATACTCAGCCTGCTCCCGCTCTGCGGTCGGCCAAAATTGTGGAGGCACAAAAACCAGACGGCACTGCTCACAGCGCTGATAACTGCGCCTCTGGTCCCGTGCGAACTCCGCGGAGTTGCGAACTCCGCAAAGCGGGCAGCTGTCACTCACCGCTGATAGGCTCGGGCAGTTCAGGCCAGGCGACCGATAGCTGCGACAGCAAGTCACGCGCGATCGCAGCGTAGTGATGCCGGACTGACGGCAACGGCAGCGGGTTCGCCTCACATGCAGCGGCCAACAATTCGCAGTCCACTCCCCACTCGGTTGCGAAGATCGCAAAGCGATGCACGACGGTCGGAAAGGTCTCGCTTACGGAGCGTAGAAATGCGGCCGCCTCGAGCGCAGCCCCAGTTGCGGACTTCGCACGCACCAGCATTGCGGCGAAGCAGCGGGTGACCGGTGCCAGGGTCTCACACAGGTAGTCTTGCGCAAGCACCGCAGCGACCACCTCCTCCAGCGAGTTCAACAGATCCTGAACGGTCAGGTTCCCCTGAATCGTCCGCCAGTGCGCAGATTCGCAGTGCCTCGCCTGCTCCGGCCACAACAGCAAGCGCATCCAGGTGAGAGCCCCCGACAGTGCGGCCTCATCGGCTCTATGACGAAACGGCAGGCTGTGGGCCCAGGAGCCGGCTCTTACACGGTCGGTGATCTGCCGACCCCATTCCAGCGCAGCTTCGCGGTCACGGGCAGAAAGGGCGCTTTGGAGTCCGGCAAGCAGC
>DMTJ01000042.1 GCA_003477185.1 Lentisphaeria bacterium | reverse complement strand
GCGATAGGCGCGGAAGACACAGGTGAAGGTGTGGATTTCACTGTTGACCGTAGCTTGGAGCACGCGGTTGCCAAGCTTGCTGATGAATAGGCGGAACGGGTCCACGCCCTCTGTATTTCCACCGGGCATGTAGGGCGAGCCAAGGACGAAATCTACTTGGGGGTCTTCGTAGAGGGCGTCAAGCAGGTCCAGGATATACTCAGCCCGATAGCTAAGATCGGCGTCGGTCGAGACGACAAACTTACCGCTGGCAGCTGCGAATCCCGTGCGCAGCGCGCGTCCGCGGCCCACATTGTTGGGATAGCCAGCCGGTGTAATGCGTGAGTCCTCTTTGGCGATCTGCTGCAACACTTCCCAAGTGTCATCGGTGCTGCCATCGTTGACAACGACTAGCTCCCAGCGCTCGCTACGGTCTTTGAAGGCTTCCTCGATCTTCTCGATCGTGTTGCGAATGTTCTCGGATTCGTTGTAGGCTGGGACAATGATGCTGACATCGATCATGATCGGAATTACTCCGCGGGAGCTGCGGGCTTGTCGGGCACGGGGGCAGTGTCTTGAGCTGCAGGAACCGGTGGATTGGCTGTAGTGGCAACGGACACAAGCTCAATCTCCCAGATCTGCACGTGCTCGGGGTGAAGGCCTTGGGGCTTGGGCTCGCCAGCCAGCTCATACGGCAACAGGACGCGGCAGTGGCCGCCGGGCTTCATGGCACTCAAGACGGCTTCTGTCCAAGGCGCGACCTTTCCCGCGCCGAGCGGAACGGCAAGGAGGGCTTTATCGCCGAGCTTCTTCTCCCGCTCGTGTGAGTTGTCGATGACGACTTCGCCGATCTGGATCTTGTAGTGAATCTTGGCGGTCTGGCCGGAAGTCGGTGCGGAACCCTTACCTTCCTGAAGAGTTTCGACGAAATGGCCACCCGGCTGCTTGACGGCGTTTGGCCACTGGCTGGTGATCTTGACTTGGACCCGCCCCTTGCGCGCCTTGATAAAGGCAGCCTTGGCTTGTTGGAAGGTGGATTCAGTGGGGCGAAAGGCCTCTGCCTCAGCGCCCTTGCGGAAGATGACGACGCGTTCGAGCTGGTCGCCAAGCTGGATAGTCGGCAGGATTTCCAGCCCGCGAATGACTTTGCCAAAGGCGGCGTTTGAGCGATTCAGTCCAGGTTGAGCCTGGAGCATGATCATGAATTGGCTGCTGTTGGTGTCTGCCTCCATGGCGTTTGCCATGCTGAGTACGCCGGGGGCATCATGCTGGAGGTCGGGATGCAACTCATCGGGAAAATGGTCGCCGGTCGAGCCGGTACCAGTTCCGAGCGGATCTCCTGTCTGGACGACAAAGCCGGGCTTTACCTGGTGGAAAATCAGGCCGTCGTAGAAGGGAACCCCGGGGGGGACGATTTGTAGTTCCCGCGTGCCTTCGGCCAAGGCTACGAAATGGGTGACGGTGAGCGGAGCGCGCTTGACGTGCAGCTGCGCCAACATGCTGCCGCGGCTGGTGATGAGCTCAGCGAAGACGCCATCTTCTGGCAGGTCTGCCTGGGTGAAAATGGGCTCCGGGGGCTTGCCGCAGCCAACGGTGAAAAAGAGAACGATCGCACAGAAGACGCTGTAATGTATAGCTCGCATGGGGGCCCTGAGCAGGTGACTAGATAAACGCGGAAGGTAGCTGCTGACGCGCCAAACTCAACGAAACTGAGGGTAGGCTAGTGTGGTGCATCACAAGTTCGTCGGAAAAGTGCGAGGGCCCTTCGGCGCTCCACCGCACTGGCGACACCTCGCCGATGACCCAGCATCGACTCGTATCACCAGCGCACCGGAGCACCCAAAATCCGTCTCGCATTGACCTGCGAATTCATGATTCACCACACTAGGGATTGGTTCGGTGAATGGGATGCGCCAAATCCTGGATGAGGCCGGTGAGTTCAGCGAGCATGGCTGGCGGGCGGCGTGATGTCAGGCGCAGGAGGCCGCCGGTCTCGGTGCGGATCTGATGGCCGTCCATGGTGCGGATGCGGACGACGAACTTACGCACTTGGATGTTTGCGAACTTCGCATTCCCCGTGTGAATGCGGAGTTCGCGAAGCTGAAGGGCCGCCTCAGTCTCGTCAGGCATCCGGCCAAAGCGGTCGCGCAGCTCGTCGCGGAAGGCGTGCAGATGCGGGAGCAGCTTGATATTGCTTAGGCGGCGATAGGTTTCGATGCGCAGAGGCTGCTCGGCGATGTAGGTCTTGCTGATGCCAGCCTTGAGCTTGCCGGGCTTTGGACTGATCGAGAAGCTGACGAAGTCAAGATCCAGCTCGGGTTCTGCGAACTCCGCAACTTTCTGGCCGCGCATGCGGGCGACGGCGACTTTCATCAGCTGGCAATACATTTCGAAGCCGATGGCTGTGATGTGGCCGCTTTGCTCGGAGCCCAGAATGTTTCCGGAGCCTCGGATTTCGAGGTCGCGCATGGCCAGCTTGAAGCCAGCACCGAGCTGGGTGTACTTGCGGATGGCGGAGAGGCGCTCGCGCGCGGTTTCATGCAGGACGACGGTGGTGGGTAGCAATAGATAGGAATAGGCCTGGCGATGAAAGCGGCCAACGCGGCCGCGCAGCTGGTAGAGCTCGGCGAGGCCAAAGCGGTCTGCGCGGTCGATGATGATGGTGTTGGCATTGGGGATGTCTAGACCGGATTCGATGATGGTGGTCGAGACCAGAACGTCGATTTCCTGCTCGACAAACCCCTTCATGGTGGCTTCGAGCTCGCGCTCGTGCATCTGGCCGTGGCCGATGGCGAAACGGGCTTCGGGGACGAGCTTGCGGAGTTTTAGGGCCACGCTTTCGATGGTCTTGACGCGGTTATGGAGGAAGTAGACTTGGCCACCGCGTTGAATCTCGTGCATAATTGCGCGGCGAATGATGTCATCGTCGTAGCGGGCGACGCGGGTTTCGACCGGGCGTCGCTCGAGGGGGGCGGTCATGATGGTGCTCATGTCGCGCAGGCCAGCCATGGACAGGTAAAGGGTCCGGGGGATGGGGGTGGCGGTCATGGTCAGGACGTCGACATTGGCGCGCATTTGCTTGAGGCGCTCTTTGTGCTTCACGCCGAAGCGCTGCTCTTCGTCAATGATGATGAGGCCGAGGTCTTTGAAGGCCATGTCAGGCTGGACTAAACGGTGCGTACCGATGAGGATGTCCACGCGCCCGGACACGGCTGCCTCGACGATGTCGCGCTGCTCACGTTTGGTGCGGAAGCGTGAAAGGGCTTCGATCAGAATTGGAAACTGTTTGAATCTCTCTTGGAAGCTGGAGAAGTGCTGTTGAGCCAGGACAGTGGTCGGGACCAAAACGCAGACTTGCTTGCCGGCTAGGACTGCTTTGCAGGCTGCGCGCATAGCGACTTCGGTCTTGCCGTAGCCGACGTCACCGCAGATGAGTCGATCCATGGGGTGGGCGCGATCCATGTCTACGTAGACGTCGGCAACGGCGCGGAGTTGATCCATGGTGGGCTCATAGGGGAATGCTTCCTCGAAATCGCGGAGCAATGGATCGTCGGTTTCGAACGAAAAGCCGGGCGTAGCGTCGCGCGTGGCCTGAATGCGAATCAACTCAGCCGCAAAGTCGCTGACGGCATCTTCGGCTGCACTTCTCGCGTTCTTCCAGTAGGCGCCCCCGACACGACTGAGCTTGGGCTGAGTCTTGCCGTGGCCGACGTAGTGGCTGACCAGATATGCCTGATCGAGAGGCACGTAGATGATGACATCGTCGTGGAACTCGAGGACCATGACCTCCAGCTGCTCGCCCCCGAGGCTTTCGTTCTTGATCCCGGCAAAGCGGCAGACACCGTGCATGGCGTGCACTGCGATCTCGCCTTTTACGAGTTCGGCACCCGAGTGCAGGCTGTGGTCTACGTGGTAGTGCTGTTTGCGTCGTCTCACCCGCGTCGTGGCGCGGCCGAACATTTCGGCGTCGGAGAGGATTGCGATCCTCCCCTCGGGGTAAATTACGCCGGATGGAAGCCGCACGGGCACGTACTCGACCAGGTCAGCCAGCCCCTTTTCTTGGAGGCCACTGATATCAAGAAACCGCTGAAACTTGCTGACCTGGTCGGTGCAGGCAATCAGCTGGTAGTTCTGATCTAGCCAGGAATCGAGTTGCCGCTCGAGGTGCTGGCGGTGTAGGATTGCGGTGCTTTCCTCGAGCTCCGGGAGCATCGCGCCGAATTGCGCAGCGAGGCCGAAGAAGGGGAAGCGTTCGAGGCGTGAGACCTGCTCGGGGCAGCAGTCGCCGGGGGCTTGCAGATAGAGCCACTGATTGTCGGAACGGGCGATGCGTGCCCAAGTCTCATTCTGCTCCGGTGTCGCAAACTGCTTTAGGTGGCGCTCGACTTCGGCGGGCTCCATGACGACAAAGATCGCAGGACGATTGGCGAAGTAGTCAAGAAAGCAGACCTCATCGTCCTCAAGGAGGGTGCTCTCGCCGCGAGCGATCAGTTCGCACGCATCAAGCTTGTCTTGAGACCGCTGGGTCGCCGGGTCAAAGTGGCAGATGGTTTCCAGTTCATCCCCAAAATAGTCGAAGCGCATGGGGGACGTGTGGTTGGGTGAGTAGACATCCAAAATGCCGCCACGCCACGAAAATTCGCCCGGTACGCGGACTTCGGCCTCGTTATCATAGTCTAGATCCACGAGTGCTGCAGCAAGTTTCTGTGGAGGCCAGTCCGTGGTTCCCGTCTGAATCTCAATGCGCCTGTCGTGGAAAGCCCCGGGCCGCGGTGTCGCTACGATCGCGCCCATGGCTGAGGTGAAGAACAGGCCTTGGGTCTCTGTGGCAAGATGCAGAGTGCGGGCGCGCTCCGACTCGTTCTCCGGCATGAGGTGTCTGCGGGCAGTTTCGACCTCAGGGAGGATGTGAAAGTCTGCGCTGAGTTCCAATAATTCGAGGAGGGACTTGGTGTCGACCGCGAGGGCTTCGGCGTCGTTAAGAGTAGGGGCGACGACGACGAGCGTAGATGAACAACGCAGGTTTGTGGCGAGCGCCAGTGGGTAGCACGCGGGATCTGATTCACAGAGAAATCGATCCGTATTTCCGATGCCGCAGCGCTCGAGTCGCTCGGTGAATTGTGTGCGCCAATTACTCATTTGCCAAAAAATATGTTGTAGCGTGTGATAAAACCGTTAAATTAATGAATTTGACCTTCGGCCTGAGAGCACGCGACTTGTGTTATTTTAGCTTTGCTGACGGTTAAGATATTTAATGCCCTGAGCCGGAGACGTCGCGGGGCTTCTATACTAGTCCCACTAATTTTCTAGCAGGTGATGCCAGTGTCTGGTAAAACCGATACAATGAAGGCCTACATGCAGGAGATCGGTCAGATTCCTCTTGTAAGTCGTGAAGAAGAAGTAGATCTGGCCGCGCAGATTGCAGCAGGTAATGCTGAAGCGCGCCAGAAATTGATCCAGAGTAACTTGCGACTTGTCGTGAAGATTGCGCATGATTTCAAGGGTCTTGGCCTGCCGTTGGTGGACTTGATCTCTGAGGGCAATATCGGCCTGATGAAGGCGGTCGAGAAGTTTAACCCGCTGAAAGGCGCGAAGTTTAGTAGCTACGCAGCCTGGTGGATTAAGCAGTCAATGCGGCGTGCGCTCTCCAACCAGAGCCGTACTATTCGTATTCCGGTGCAGTCTGCTGGTAAGATCAACAAGATCAAAGCCACGCGAATCAAGTTGACAGAAGATCTCGGGCGTGAACCGACCGACACTGAGATTGCCAACCATCTGGATTTCAGCGAGCGGACAGTGACTGCACTGCGTCTGGCTGAGTTACGGACGTTCTCGCTGCAGGATCCGATCCAGCAGGGTGAGGATAGCGTATTTCAGGACATCATTCCTGATGCTGGTGCGTCTACCCCAGACGAGATGCTGTGTGATCTTGAGATGCTGCGCCGTCTGAAGGGCTTGATCGACAAGCTTGATGATCGCGAGAAGCTGATCCTGATTCTGCGCTTTGGCTTGGACGGAGCCCGCCCGAAGACGTTAGAAGAGGTTAGCCGGATCATCGGCCGGACCCGTGAGCGTGTTCGGCAGATCCAAAACCAGGCTCTAAAGAAACTGCGCAAGCTCATCGACGAAGAACGTGCCGCGCGGAAGGCTGAGCAGTCTGACGACGAAGACGAGGAAATGGCCTCGTCCTGAACGCGCAGTTCGTTACTTTATTCGCTTTACAATTGAATTGATCCCTGCATTGAGGAGTTTACATGTCCGAGATTCGTATCAAAAAGGGTGAGCCAATCGACAAGGCTCTCCGCCGTCTTAAAAAGAAGATGGATAAAGAAGGCACGCTGAAATCAATCCGTAATCGCCGTTATTACGAGAAGCCCAGTGAGGCGAAACGGCGGAAGATGAAGCGTCGTCGTTAATCTCGGAAGGACTTCTGAGGAGTTAGTCTCCTCAGTTTATGTGCCGGAGTGGCGGAACTGGCAGACGCGCTAGACTCAAAAT
>DMTJ01000041.1 GCA_003477185.1 Lentisphaeria bacterium | reverse complement strand
CTCGCCGATGGCCCAGCATCGACTCGTGTCTACCAGCACACCGGAGCAGCCAAAATGCCTCTCCCATTGACCCACGAACTAATGACCCACCACACTGGCGGAGTTGGGTCGATGCGTTTTTACCTTGTTGCCCTGTTGTTCACAATCGCCTGCCAGGCGGAAATCCAGAGTCGAGCGGTCGCCTATGAGCATGAAGGTACCAGTCTGAGTGGGCATCTGGCCTGGGATGACAGCGTCGTTGGGATGCGACCTGGGATTCTGGTAGTTCACGAGTGGTGGGGGCTGAACGACTACGCCTGCGAGCGAGCCGAACAACTGGCAGCGCAAGGCTATGTTGCCTTTGCTCTGGATATGTATGGCGCGGACCAAGAAGGCAAGCGCAAGGTCTCAGCGCATCCAGCCGACGCACGCACCTGGGTTGGCGATGCTGGCCCAAGATCCGCTGTGCGATCCGGCGAGAGTGGCAGCAATCGGCTACTGCTTCGGTGGGTCGACTGTCATGCAACTGGCCTATTCCGGGGCCGAGCTCAAAGGCGTGGTCAGCTTTCATGGCTCGCTGCCGTTGCCCAAAGACCAGGATGCTGCCTGAATCAAGGCGAGTGTGCTGGTCTGCCACGGCGCAGCCGACCCGATGGTTTCGATGGAGACAGCCCAGGAGTTCGAAGCCGCGCTTGCGGCCAGCAAGGTCGACTTACAGCCGTATATCTGTAGTGGCGCTAAGCACGGCTTCACCAACCCCGCGGCCGATCGTGCGGGAATCGGGGGCGTCGGTTACAATCGCTTGGCAGACGAACGATCCTGGGCAGCTATGCTACGATTCTTCGAAGAGACGCTGCACTGATCCGCAGCCTGGCTCTCTGCGTACGCCACGGTTCCTACCGCGACAGGCTGGAAGCCACGCCCTAAGGTTCCCCCTACGGCGATTGACGCATGGCGTCGCCAAGTTCTCTGAGCTGGTCGAAATGTTCTGGATACAGGTTTCCGGTATCATCCAGTCCCGCGTCCCAAGTCATGACCCCGCCACTGTCGGTCACTAGTTTCGTGTAGCCGACGACCAACTCTGTGGGAAACCGGGATGGGCGCCCGCCCCAATGCTCGCCGAGATGGGTGAGGATGTGGTACTGAATGCCGCCGCCAACGAAGCGTGAGATAGGCAGTAGCGCCCCGCCAGTGCGCCGCGTGCCGACTGGCAGCAAATGTCCGACTTCACCAGCGGTGTAGTCTTCATGCTCACTGTGCGCGATGATCGGCGTCTCCAATCCACCATTGAATGCCAGCAGCGCTTTGGGGTTACCGGCGCGGAAGGCAGCTGCGAAGCTCTTGTCGTTTGGCGCGTCGGCATGGCGGTAGATCTGCTCAGGCCAATAGCAGCCATCGACCCACCAGCCATGGACTTGATCGCCAAAGCGCTCTGACCAGTCTCGAATACAGGGCTGCCACAGCTTCATGAATTCGACGCCGCGGCGCCCTTCACGCAGGCGGTTTCCTTCGATGTCCCAGCCCAGCGTCTGCCCGCCCAGCTGCATGAACTTTCGTGCGGCGGCTGGATCTCCCGCTGGGCCTTCGCTGGCGAGGTAGAGCATCAGCCGAATTCCATGCGGCGCCAGCGCCGTGGCGATATCGCTGACCAAGTCGCGGCGTGAGCAATGGCTTTGCTCATAGCCGACGACGGCGTCATAGGTCGGGTTAGGCGCGCAATAATAGCCGCTGCATTGACCCAGCGTGATGAAATAGTACGGCGTGCCAATCTCGACCAGTTGTTGCACGAGCAAGTCGACATCAAAGGCATCGACCCGGGCGTTGTATTCGTCGGGCGATGCGGCCCCTTTGCACCAGTGGGTAAACACCCCCCAGCCAGCTTCATGAAACCAATCTGAATTCATAGCACGTGTACTTCCAAAGGTTTTGAGGCGACAGTCGCCAAACGCTACCCGAGCCCGCCTTGCACTGCAAGCAATTCCACAGCCTACCGGATCGGCCCCCTCTCGACCACGGGCGCAATCTTGCCGCTGGGAGCGCAGGCGTCCCGCCGTCTCCATTCCCGAACGAGGCCTTCAAAGCCAACCACTGATCAACACCGATGGACGCTGATTTTCATTTTGGACCTTATTGCTTGTTGCGAGACTGGGAGCGCCGGATACATCCGGCAAAAGAGTCTGCTACTTACTCGGTTGCAGGGTAAAGAATGCCAGATACATCCGGCGCTCCCAGTCTCGCAACAAGCTAGGCATCGGAGCGGTTTTGCTTGGGGTCAAAGCAGTCGCGGAGGCCGTCGCCGAGGGCGTTGAGCCCGAGCAGGGTGGCGGCCATGGCCAGACAGGGGAACAGCAGCAGCCAGAGGTTGTCGCCGCCGGAGCCAAAGGCGTCCACGCCTTGCTTGACGAGAGCGCCCCAGCTGTCGAGAGCCTGCCCATTGTATTGTACGGAAAGCCCGATGAACGAGAGAAAGCTCTCTTCGAGGATCACGGCCGGTACGGTTAGTGTGGCGTAGACGATAACCGGGCCAATGGCATTGGGCAAGAGATGCTGGAAAATGATGGACGGCGTCCGGGCACCGCTGATCTTGGCGGCAACGACAAAGTCCATCTCTTTGAGGCCGAGGACCTGGCCGCGGACAATGCGCGACATGGTAAGCCACTGGACTGCCCCAAGGGCAATGAATAGCATGATCAGGCTGCGGCTGAAGATGACCATCAAGAGAATGACGATGAACATGAACGGGACGGCGTAAAGGATGTCGACAGCGCTCATCATGGTGCGATCGATGCGCCCCCCAAAGTAGCCGGCAGTAGCCCCATAGCAGACGCCGATGAGCAGGCTGACGGCGGTGGCTACGATGCCGACCATGATCGAGACTCGCCCGCCAAAGAGGACGCGGGCCAGGAGGTCTCGGCCTTTCTCATCGGTTCCAAGCGTGTGCCTGACCGTGCGGGTGGTGCCATCGAGCTCGACGCCTTCGATGGCATCGCCAAACAGAGTCAGGGAGTCCACGGTGGTGTCGCCTTGCTGAATGCGGGTGACAAGGCCGTTGGTAAGTTCGATGGTGCAGGCGCTGTGCACGGGCGGCAGGCCGAGCTCGAACTCGAGGACTCGCTTGTCTGGGGCGAAGACGCCGGGCGGTGGGAGCTCGCCTGCCTGGAGGGTGACTTGGGGCAGAGTGCGCCGACTGCCGTCTTCGGCGATGGCTATGGCGGTGCGGTCGGCATCGCCGAGGAGGAGCGAGTCGGTGCGCTGAGCGCCCTGCATAAGCACGATGCTGCGCACTTTGCCACGGCGAAGGCTGGCGCGATAGCGCTCGGTCCGCGCTTCAATAGTGTTTAGTTTGATGGTTGCGGAGTTCGCAAACTCTGGCGGGCCGGTGGGGGCCTTGCCGATGAGAAAGCGGTTCTCAGCGTTGCAGAGCGGGTGCTCGGAACCGGGAGGAAGGGCACCGAGCCAGGCGCGCTGCAGGAAGGGATCATGCGGGACGAACCACGGGCCAATGCCGACGGCCAGCATCATGATCATGACCAGGCTGCCACCAATCGTCGCAAGACGATTGGCGAGCAACCTGCGCACAGTCGCACGCCACGGGGCCTCGCCAATCATGGGCGAGAGCCCCGCTCATGACGCACAGTCATGATCAGCCGCCCAGGAGGGCTGCCAACTCGTCTACTTGATCGAGCTTCTCCTGAAGCTCGCCACGGCGCTCGCGCTCGCGGGCGACGACGGATTCGGGAGCGCGGCTGACGAAGTTCTCGTTGCCGAGCTTCTTGGTGATGCCGGTGATGCCCTTGACAAGTTCGCCGCGTTGCTTGTCTAGTCTGGCCTTCTCTTCTTCGAGGTCGATGACGCCTTCGAGCGGCAGATAGATGAGGCAGCCTTGGCCGACGGCTGAGGGCATCAGGCCTTCTGGCTCGAAGTCAGGATCAATGCTGACGCTGGCGGCGTTCAGCAAGGTGCGCAGAGAGTCCGGATCGGCCGCGAGCAGTTCGCCGGTAGCCGTGTCGGTAGGCTTGACGAAGTAAGGAACGCGCTTGGCAAACGGAATGTTGTAGGTGGCACGCAGGTTCCGACCAGCGCGAACGAGGTCAAACTTATGGCTGACGAGCTCTTCGGTTGCGGAGTCCACACCAAGCCGGACGCAGGTTTCGGCGCTGAGCGGCTCGGGCCAGGTGCTAAGCATAATCGAGTCGTCTTCGGCGACGAAGCCGAGGGCATGGTAAAGCTCTTCGGTGAGGAAGGGGATGACCGGGTGCATGACCCGTAGGATCCGACTGAGGGCAAAGTCGAAGACGCGCAGGGCCGTGGCTTTGGCGGCTTCATCGTCGCCGTAGAATGCGGCCTTCGCTGATTCGACGTACCAATCACAGAACTCGTTCCAGACGAACTCGTAGAGGTCGAGGGCGTAGGCGTGGAAGTCGAAGGTCTCGAGGTTCTTGGTGGCGCTGGTGATGGCGTGGTTGAGCCGGGCCAGCATCCAACGATCGTCGGGACGGAGATCGGCGACGCTGAGGCCATCGAGCGATTGCCAGTTCTCGGCCAGTGGGCCCTGAATGCTCCGAAAGCGGGTAGCGTTCCAGAGCTTGTTGGCAAAGTTGCGGCCAATTTCGCAGCGCTTGTTGCTGTAACGGAGGTCTTGGCCAACGGGGGCGATGTAGATGATGGCGTAGCGAAGCGCGTCGGCACCGTACTCGGCGATCACGTCGACCGGGTCGGGGGAGTTGCCGAGGCTTTTGGACAGCTTGCGGCCCTTCTCGTCCCGAATGATGGAGGTGAAGTAGACGTCTTTGAACGGGATCTCTTGCTTGAACTCGAGCCCGGCCATAATCATGCGGGCAACCCAGAAGAAGATGATGTCTGGCCCAGTGACCAGGGTGGCGGTGGGGTAGAACTTCGCGAGGTCCGCACTTTCTTCCGGCCAATCGTGAACGGAAAATGGCCAGAGCCAGGAGCTGAACCAGGTGTCGAGCACGTCTGGGTCCTGGGTGAGCGCTGTAGATTCGCATTGCTCGCAGGCCGTGGGGGTGTCCTTGGCCACATTAATGTGTGAGCAGCTAGCGCAGTGGTAGGCCGGAATGCGGTGGCCCCACCAAAGCTGGCGGCTGATGCACCAGTCGCGGATGTTCTCGAGCCAGTGACGGTAGGTCTTGACGTGGCGCTCGGGATGGAAGCTGATGCTCCCATCCTCGACGGCCTCGAGTGCGGGCTTGGCGAGGGATTCCATGCGCACGAACCACTGCTGGGAAAGGCGCGGCTCGACGGGGACATCGCCGCGCTCGGAAAAGCCGACTTCATGGTCGTGCTGCTCGACCAGGACGAGGTGGCCGCTGGCTTCGAGCTCGGCGACGACGGCCTTGCGGGCGGCCTCGCGGGTGAGGCCACGAAAGCGCTCCGGCACGTGGTCATTCATCGAGGCGTCATCGTTCATGATGTCGATCGTCTCGAGGTCATGTCGCTGGCCCATTTCGTAGTCATTCGGGTCATGCGCGGGCGTGACTTTTACGGCGCCGGTGCCGAATTCCGGCTTAACGTAGTCGTCAGCAAATACGGGGATCTCACGATCGACAATTGGCAGGATAACGCCATGGCCGACGAGGTCGGTGTAGCGCTCGTCTTCCGGATGTACGGCGATGCCGGTGTCGCCCAGCATGGTCTCGGGCCGAGTGGTGGCGACGATGACAGATCCCTGGCCATCGACCCGGTCATAGCGGATGTGCCAGAGCTTGCCGGGTGCGTTTTTGAAGATGACTTCTTCGTCGGAGAGGGCGGTGTGCGAGACCGGACACCAGTTAATCATCCGGGTGCCTTGGTAGATCAGGCCCTTGTGATAGAGCTGGATAAAGACGTCGCGGACGGCTTCGGAGAGCTTGTCGTCCAGGGTAAAGCGCTCGCGTGTCCAGTCGCAGCCGCAACCGAGGGTGCGTAGCTGGCGAATAATGGTGCCGCCGTATTGGTCCTTCCAGTCCCAGACGCGCTCGAGAAACTTCTCGCGGCCAAGGTCGTGGCGGGTGACGCCCTCTGTCTCGCGGAGGACGCGTTCGACTTTGGCTTGGGTGGCAATGCCGGCATGATCGGTGCCGGGAATCCAACAGGTGTTCTTGCCGCGCATCTTCTCGAAGCGGATAAGGATGTCTTGGAGCGTGTTATTAAGGACGTGTCCCAGATGCAGGACGCCGGTGACGTTCGGCGGCGGGATTACGATGGTATAGGGCTCGCGCTCGTCGTCGCTGTCTGCGTGAAAATAGCCGCGCGCTTCCCACTCGGGGTACCAGCGCTCTTCGGCCGTGGCGGGCTCATAGGCCTTGGCCATTTCGGGCGTTGTCATCGGAGATCTCCAAATCTGCAAAAAGGGAAACCGGTACGATACGGCTGTGCCAGTGGCCGGTCAATGCTTGGCGGCAGCTCAGGCCGCGGAATCACCCGAGTCCGCGGAATCTTCTTGCCTTTTCGCCTCATTCTTCGCCTCGTCATCGGCGTCGGTCAGGCAGAAGCGAGCAACCATGAGAACCACGAGCATGACGCCAGCAATGCCGGCCAGCAGGTGTCTAGGACCGAATGGCAGCCCATCATACAGGGCAGCTGGCGCGGCGAATGCCGCACAGGGCCAGATCAGAAAAAGTAGAAGGAGTCGATACAAAGAGCGGGCCATCGTGTAAAGTCTGCACAGACAAACTTGGACCATATCACAGTCTATGAACTTTCGCGACCAAATTCGACACGCCTTACAGGCAGGGCCGCCGTTGCTGGCGCTGGCCACGCAAGAAGAAGACCGGGCCCTGGCGGCATTGAAAGCCGCGCTGGATGGCGAAGCGTACACGGTCTGGAACTGCCTGACAGGCTTTTCGCCGGAGACGAGGGATCCGATCGCGGCGCTGGTGCATACACGGCGTTTGGAAAACCGAGTGGTCGTGTTCAAGGATCTGCACGCTCACTTCCAGCTCCCGGGGGTGATTCGGGCGCTGCGCGACCTCTACTATGAGGGGCTTGCGTCAAACAAGTTGGTGGTGTTGATCGGGAAGCTGGGGGAGGTGCCGACCGATTTGAGCGAGGAGCTGGCGGTCATTCAGCCGAAGCCGCCGGACGGGAGCGAGCTG
Source organism: Lentisphaeria bacterium (assembly GCA_003477185.1). Classification (GTDB taxonomy): domain Bacteria; phylum Verrucomicrobiota; class Lentisphaeria; order JABSQK01; family UBA12247; genus UBA12247. The sequence continues at coordinate 1,576 of DMTJ01000041.1, read as the reverse complement.
TTGGCAGTGTTGGCAGGTGCGCACCCGACGCGAGCCTTGCCGGTGGCGTTGCACGAGACGGTGTTGCTCGCGTTGCGCGGGCTGTCGGTGACCCAGGCTGGGCAGGTGATCCGCCGCGTGCTGGCGAGCGAAGGAGAGTTCGATGAACAGCGGGTGCTGCGGGAGATTTTTGCCGCGAAAGAAGCGCTTATTGGCCAGTTGGGCTACTTGCAGTTTGTGCCGCCGCAGGGAGAGCTCAGCGGCGTCGGCGGCTTGGGCAACCTGACGGATTGGATCGAGAAGCGAAGCGGGCTGTTTTGCCAGACGTCCGTGGATGCCGGGCTGCCAATTCCGCGAGGGATTCTGATGATGGGCGTCAGCGGCTGTGGCAAGAGTCTGGTGGCCAAGGTGGTGGCGTCGACTTGGAAGCTGCCGTTGTTTCGGCTGGATATGAACGTGATCTACTCCGGCGCCTGCGGCTCGCCCGAGGCTGCGTTTCACACGGCCTTGCAGACCATCGAGTCGGTCGCACCTGCGGTGCTGTGGATTGATGAGCTGGAGAATGGCCTGGGCTCGCGTGAGGGAGGCGGGCTGGATCAATCGCATTTGTTCTCGGCGTTCCTGACTTGGATGCAGGAGAAACCGCCCCTGATTTTTGTCGCCGCCACCGCGAATCGCATTGAGATGCTGCCGGCGGAGATTCTGCGAAAGGGGCGATTTGATCAGGTCTTTTTCTGCGATCTGCCAGCTGGGCAGGATCGTGAGGCAATTTTTCGGATTCATCTGCAAGCGCACGGGGCGAGTCCAGAGGACTTCGACTTGGAGCATCTGGTCACGGCGACCGATGGTTGGACAGGCGCAGAGATCGAAGAGGCAGTGCGGGCAGCGCGGATTGACGCGCAGGTGACGGATCGCGCAATGACGCTGCGTGATATCGGCCGGCACATCCGGACGATGGTTCCGCTGTCGGAGACGATGAGTGAGCAGATTAAGGCGCTACGGAATTGGGCCTTTGGCCGCGCGACCCTGGCGTCTTCCAACAAACGGCGATAGGCAGCAATGCAATGATTCGACGGATTCTACCACTTTTTCTACTGACTTTTCTTTGTGGTGCAGACGACACTCCGACGGTGTTGGCGGACACGGTGATTACGGCATCACGGAGCGCGCAATCCGAGCAGGAGACGCCCTACGCTACGTCAGCCTTACAGGCGGAAGAGATGCAGCTGGAGCGAGCAGTTCGCACGGTTCCAGAAGCACTGAAGGCAGAAACGGGCGTCATGACCCAGAAGACGGGGCATGGCCAGGGATCGCCGTATATCCGTGGCTTTACCAGTCAGCGTACCTTGTTCATGATCGACGGCGTGCGGCTGAACAATTCGGTCTTTCGCGATGGCCCGAATCAGTACTGGAATACGGTGGATGCTCTTTCGCTGGCACGGCTCGAATTGGTGCGTGGGCCAGCCGCGGTGCTGTATGGCAGTGACGCCGTGGGAGGCACGGTCCAGGCCGTGACCCGCGGGCAGGACCAACTCGCCCCGGACGAGGATTGGCAACGGCGGCTCTACGTGCGCTATGCGTCGGCCGAGGATTCTCT
>DMTJ01000173.1 GCA_003477185.1 Lentisphaeria bacterium | reverse complement strand
TCAGCCCGCCATTCATCACGTTCTCACCGATGGTTACCTGACCGTTGTAGATGTTGACGACCTCGCCAGTGATTGCACCATACCCCTTGGTGGCAGCAGTTGGCGTTTTCTCAACTTCTTTCTCGATCACGTGTCGCACGACAGCGTCAAACGTAGCGCCGATACCACGAGAACTTTCCAGTGCTGGTCGCTGCTCATCTGCACGGAGAGTGCGCTCTACTTCGCCGATCCTCACGTCCGCATGCTCGCTACGGCGCTTGGCTGGCTGACTGACAGCCGGCGCGCCTCGATCCGCAACAAAATTTCGCTCCGCTAGCGAGCGCTGATGACTTGTTGAGGCGGGCAGAGCATGGGAAGGATGTTGCTGAAAGTAGACAGGCTGAGAGTGCGGCCTAGGAGTGGGAGCTATTTGCTGTCCTGACGCAGCAAAGGGAGCAGGATAGGCGGGTTGCGCCGCAGCAGGTACGCCATACGGGTTGTGCTCGAAGTTAGGCTCTTGCACCGGTGCCGACGGCGTTGTCGGCACTTCAACAGGGATTGGGATGGCTTGAGTAGCCACCGGTTCCTGATATGCCTTGGCGTGCTCTCCTCCGTCCACTGGACGAAATGCGACGTAGAAGATACCGCCCGCAAATACAGCCAAAACGACGAACGCAAAGCACCCGAGGATCATTGGCATCCAACTTCCCCCTCCACCGCCAAAACTGGGTGGACGGTAAGGCGGGCCGCTTGGTGGCGGAGTGGGTGTAGACCGCCTCTCTCGCACCGCATTTACTGCGTCGTTAATCAGCTCGCGTTGACTCATCTCAGTCGATCAATGTCCTTTACTGCTCGGCGTATATCATGGTAAGATACCAAGTCCGTGCTCCGAATGAAAGCCGACAGTAGCGCTTTATCGCAAATATTATTTATTCGGCGCGGAATTCCGTGGCTCCCACGGTAAAGCGCGCGGAATGCCCAGTTGGTAAACCGGGGACGACCCATCGAGCCTACCAAACTTAAGCGATGCTGCACATACATACGCGTTTCATACCGATTAAGCGGCTTCAACTCGTAGTACACGAGGATCCGCTCACGCAGTTGCCTCAGTCTTTCTTCCATGAGATTATCGCGCAACTCAGGCTGCCCCATGAGGATGATCTGCAACAACTTCTGGTCATCAGTCTCAAGATTCGACAGGAGTCGCAACTGCTCCATCACTTCGAATTCGAGATTGTGCGCCTCATCGATAACCAGAACGATGTCCTTGCCTTCCTTGATCCGGCCCAACAATAGCAGGTTCAACTCCTGGATCAGGTCGTTCTTACCGGTCACGCTCCCAGCCCAGCCGAGTTCGGTCAGAATTGCGCTCAGCAATTGCTCTTCTGACAGGCGAGGATTGACAATCAGGGCGGTCTCGTACCGCTCAGGGTCGAGCTCATTCAGTAGCTGGCGACACAGCGTGGTCTTACCGCATCCAACTTCGCCAGTCAGAGCGATGAATCCCTTCTTCTGCTCAATCCCATACCGTAGATGCTGCAGTGCTTCCTGGTGGGTAGGGCTCAGAAACAGGAAACGCGGGTTCGGGGTGATGTTGAAAGGCATCTCCCGAAAACCAAAAAAGTCCTGATACATGTCGCGCTTCTCCTGTTTCTAGTCCGGTTAAGCGCCTGTCAGCGCTTGGTCGGTCGCCAAAAGCCGGTAACCGGAAAGAGTTCACCCGAGGCGGCAAACGGCAGGTAGCAAAGCACCCCCAGCAGGGGAATGAACAATACGATAATTGCCCAGCAAACTTTGGCACTGAAAGAAAACGGTCTACTCCAGATTGACGTGACCGTACAAATGACGACCGTCATCCAGATTACGACGGCGCACGTCAAGGTCTGCATGTTGGTATTTGCAGACTCCAGCGTGAAGTGACGTGAAAGTAAATCAAAAATCTCACCCATGGCGAAACTCCGTTGTGCTCGCGTTGTGATTGGGCACAGAGCGCCCTGTCCCTCATTGTTAGCTTTAAAAGATAGCTCGATCTTGCTCAAATGCCAAACAAAACCTGACAGCCTCCCCCCGGCAGGGTCTGCCTCGCGCATCCGAGTGTGCATTTTATTCAAGACCGAGTACAGTTCAGACTGCTCCAAAACTTCAAGGACTCAGCCATGAGAATGTGCCAAATACTGCTCCTACTAGTCGCCTCCACCTGCCTAGCAGGCCCACCGGCCGGGACAAATGCCAAGATGACCCCAGGTGGAATGAACCACGCATCGTCCCTGTTTGTATTTGGCCCAGGTGGGCAAGACATAGGGGGCCAAGACGACTCAATCCAAGTAATTTTCATCCGCGTACCAGCTACCAGCACCAGCCAGGTTGTGCTGCGCATCTTTGATGCTGGCTCAGACAGCGCGCTGGATCGGACGCACTACAAGTGGGGCGAGCAGGGCGCAGTCACTGAGTTTTCCGTGTATGGAGGCGCAGGCGCCTACTCGGCGGCAGAGTCGCACGCCAAACGCCCAGACTGGCAACAGACTGGCACCCAACTTGCGGCTCGGGAGTTTAGCGATGAAGGCCATGGTGCGTGGACCGAATTTGGGAAGTATGATATGGCTAGCGGGGAGCGGGTCGGTTCGCACGTGTATTTCAAGGTCGTAGCGCTGGCCCGCTCCGGCGATCGGCCGAACTTCTTTCGCTATGGCGTCCTACCGGGCACCGCCGAGGTATTCACCTACAACCTCGCCCTCCACACCGATGCCAAGAGGGGGCAGGTCATGAGCTTCGATGTCGAGGTCCCGGCTCGCGAAACCCTGATTGTCGAAAACAACTTCGACCTAGACAAGAGCGGCCACCTCTTCATGGCTACCGAGGGGGCAGTGCGCAAGCTCGCCACCTCACGAACCGGGCTCTGGATCACAAACGCGCTCACGATTCCAGTTGCAACCACCGATCGGCGCTATCGGTATGATTTGGTCCGCGGCAAGCAAAGGCATGGAAACGGCAGGCTCTTTTTCACGGATAGCACTGGAAATGCGCTCAAGACATTTCTGGATTTCTCCTTACCCCAGCCTGATTGAAGAGACAACCTTCTATGCCCACCCCGTACGTAACGCACCGCTGGTGGGAACTGCCAGAACTGCAGGAAATCAACCGCCTTCCAGCTCATTCCGGCCTGATCCCTTACGCAGATGCCACCTCCGCGTGTCGCGGAGTTCGCAACGAGTCACCGTGGTTTTGCAGCCTCAATGGCACGTGGAATTTCAAGCTTTTTGATCGTCCCGAGGCATGCGACCCAACTACAGAGCATGAGTGGCGCGAGATACCCGTCCCGAGCAATTGGACGATGCATGGCACCGGCGACGGGCCTTGGTACACCAATATGGTCATGCCGTTCGAGTGCGCGCCACCACGCGTCCCCGAGGATAACCCCACCGGCCTATACCAAACCACGCTCTCAGTTCCGGAAGATTGGAGCGGACGACGAGTCATCGTGCATTTCGGTGGGGTCGAGAGCTGCTTCGAAGTCTATCTTAACGGTGCCCTCGTCGGCATGGCTAAGGACTGTCGCCTTCCCAGTGAGTTTGACCTTACAGACTTCCTCACTGAGGCCGAAAACATTCTAGCGGTGAAGGTTATCCGCTGGTCGGATGGCAGCTACATGGAAGATCAAGATCACTGGTGGATGGCCGGGATTTATCGGGACGTCTTTCTCTTCTCAACGGCACCCGCCTATCTCGAAGACCTGTCAGCGCAGGGAGACTTCGATCCGAAGACCGGTGCCGGGGCACTCTCCGTGGTCGGCAAGATCAACTTCGACAGAGGTCCGGACCGCAAGATTGCCCCGGCAGGCCCCAAAAAGAATTACTGCTTGACTGCTAGGCTCTTGGATGCAGACGGTGGGCTACTGATGTCTCACACACAGACCATCAGTCAGCATTATCGCCAGACCCAGTATCGAGCCGCCATCGATATGGACCTCACAACCGTCCAGCCATGGTCCTGCGAATCGCCCTATCGCTACCTGCTGCACGTTGCGCTGGCCGAAGAAGATGGCGAAACGCTGGCGCACTGCGCCGTGCGCACCGGCTTCCGCCGGGTCGAGATCAAGGACCGTCAGATTCTGTTCAATGGCGCTCCCGTCCTAATCAAAGGCGTCAATCGCCATGATCACGATGATGCGACCGGAAAGTTTGTGTCCAGAGAGCGGATGATTCAGGACATTAAACTCCTGAAACAGCATAATTTCAATGCAGTGCGAACTTCGCATTACCCGAATGACCCGCAGTGGTACGACCTCTGCGACGAGTACGGGCTGTACATCATGGATGAGGCAAACCTGGAATCGCACGAATGTTACTGGTCCATGCCCCGCGATCCGCGTTGGGAAAACGCGATGTTCCTCCGCTATGCGCGAATGATCCTCCGTGACCGCAATCACCCGTGCATCTTCGCCTGGTCCGTAGGAAACGAGACTGGAAACGGCGAGAACTTCGAGCGCGCGATCCGCTGGGCGCGAGAGAATGGCGGCAACCGCCTCATCCACCACGAAGGCGAAACCAAGAAGGATTGGTCGCAGGGAGGAGCGCAGTTCGCCACCGCAGCCACCTGGATGAATGACCTGGTTTGCCCGATGTATTTTCATGTCGACGCGATGAAGGATTGGGCGGATGCAAACCAAGATCCACGCCCCTTCGTTGCTTGCGAATACTCCCACGCCATGGGAAACAGCAATGGGAACCTTAAAGAATACTGGGACCTGATTCACGAAAAGCACGGCCTCCAGGGTGGCTTCATCTGGGATTGGGTTGACCAAGGTATTCTCCAAGCCGCTGGGACAGCGCCCATTCGCGACCACCAGGCTCCGGCAGCCGACCTCGTGGCAGAAGCCCAAAGCGAGTGCCATAAACCCGGGGGCACCTGGCATTGGGCCTACGGTGGCGACTTCGCCGAACCGATTCACGATCTCCAGTTCTGCATCAACGGCATGATCTGGCCGGACCGCACTCCGCATCCCGCAATGCAGGAATTCAAGCATCTGGTGCAGCCTATTATCAGTGAGTGGCTCGCCGATTCGCAGCACCTGCTCGTCACCAGCCGCCAATACTTTCTCCCACTCCAGGACCTGAACGGGACTTGGCAGCTCCAGCAAAACGGTGAGGAAATCGCGAACGGCTCATTTGACGTCCCCGCCATTCTTCCCGGAGAGTCAGCCCAAATCAGCCTGAATCTCCCCGTTCAACCAGCGGACGGAGAGATTCACCTCATGGTGCGTTTCTCATTGGCCCAGAGCACGTCATGGGCAGAGCAAGGCCATGAACTTGCCTGGGATCAGTTTCAGCTGGCCGCTCCCTCGCCCCCTGCCCCGAGCCTGCAAGCTCTACTCCCTGAGAGCCTGACCCACGGGCGCCTCAGCCTCAAGATCGCTGACGGCGCAGTTTGCGAAGTACGCATCGATGGCAGCGTGGCCGTTACTACTCCCATCGAACTCAATGTCTGGCGGGCCGGTCTCGACAACGACGGCATTCGCCAACGCAGCAGTCATCGCGAGCGGCCGTTATTCCGTTGGGAAGATGCCGGCCTCGACGCACTTACCTGCGTTGCGAACTCCGCAACCCCCGGCGAAAATGTCCTAGAGCTGCAGCGCATCTATGCCTGCACCGCTTCGGAGCGAGCATTCGTCTGGGATCAGCAGATCTGCTTCCTAGATGATGGCCGCATTGCCTTCAGCAATACGATTCAGTGCGACGAATCGCTGCCATCCCTGGCGCGAATGGGCGTCAGCTTTTCGCTCGCCGCCGGGTATGAGCAGCTCAGCTGGTTTGGCCGAGGCCCGCATGAGAACTATCCAGACCGCAATGCCGGTGCACCGCTCGGCCTCTACCACAGCACCGTTTCAGACCAGTACGTCCCCTACATTCACCCACAGGAACATGGCCAGAAAACTGACGTACGCTGGCTTGCGCTAAATAACTCCACCGACTCCTTGAAGATTAGCGGCCAAGAGCACCTACTATTCAGTGCCCTACACCACTCTGCTCGCGATCTATTCGAGGCAAATCACACCAGTGAGTTGCGACCGAGAGACGCCACCATCGTCTCACTTGACCACCAGCATCGGGGTCTTGGCACCGGCAGTTGCGGCCCGCAAACGCTCGAGAAGTACGAAGTCGCGCCCACGCGCTATGCATTCACTTGGTACCTGCACGCATGAATCACGTCCGGATTGCCTACTGCGCAAAGTGCCATTGGCTCCCGCGCGCCTGCTGGATGTCGCAGGAACTGCTCGCGACCTTCGAGCAGGAACTAAACGAAGTCACGCTTGGCTCTGCCATAAGTGGAACATTTCAGATACACGCAAACGACCAGTTGATTTGGTGTCGAAAAGAAGATGCCGGATTTCCTGATATCGCCGAACTCAAACGCCGCGTCCGCGACGTCATCGCCCCTTCGCGCAGCCTTGGACATCTCGATCGCAGCTGTCCAACCTGCTGACCCCTCCCCTATCCCTGGAACTCTACGATTATGGCTGGTCTCTCCTGTGGCATCGTTGGATTGCCCAATGTCGGTAAATCCACCCTATTCAACGCTGTGACCAAAGCTGGCGCCGAAGCGGCAAACTATCCATTCTGCACCATCGAACCCAACAAAGGGATCGTCACCGTGCCGGATGCTCGCGTAGACACACTTGAGAAAATGATAAATCCGCAGCGCAAAATCTATGCAACGATAGAATACGTCGACATCGCCGGCCTCGTCCGCGGTGCCTCAAAAGGGGAAGGTCGCGGAAATCAATTCCTGGATAACATCGCAGATGTAGATGCGATTATTCACGTCGTGCGCTGTTTTGACGACGGCAACGTCGTCCACGTAGATGGACACGTCGATCCGCTCTCCGATATTGAGACCATCAACATAGAACTCATGCTCGCAGATCTGGAGCAGGCTGAGCGAGCCGTCCAACGTCTGTCCAAGCGCGCGAAGGCCCGCGAAGCAGATGCCATGGTGCTGCACGAAGTCATGCTACGGGTCGCGGCACACCTGGAGTCAGAGCACCCCCTGCGGACTCTGGAACTCTCGGATGAAGAGAAAAAATCTATCAAGTCTTATCGTTTCCTCACCTTCAAGCCGATCATCTATGCAGCCAATGTAGGAGAGGATGACCTACCGGAAATGGAGAACGAGTACGTCGCAAAAGTCCGAGAGCATGCAGCCACTGAGGGGACATCAGTCGTCTCAATCTGCGCCAAGATCGAAGAAGAGATCGCGCAACTTGACGCGGAAGAAGCCGTTGAATTTCTACAGGATCTTGGTCTCACGGAGTCTGGTCTGGATCGCCTGATCAAGCATAGCTACAGCACGCTCGGACTGATCACATTCCTGACTGTTGGCGAGCTTGAGGCTCGTGCCTGGACCATCCGCCGCGGACTCCTCGGCCCACAGGCCGCCGCGGTGATCCACACTGACTTCGAGAAAGGCTACATCCGTGCCGAGGTGACAAATTTCGATGACGTAGTCGCACACGGCGGGCGCAATGGCGCCAAGGAAGCTGGCCTCATGCGAGTGGAAGGTAAGGATTACGAAGTCAAGGATGGCGACGTCGTCCTCTTCCGCATCTCGACCTGAGCGGAGGGCGCACTCTTGAACGATTTAGTCACCGACCGCGAGATCTACGAGCGCGGGATCTGCGAGTCGGTGCCTATGGCCACAATTTTTTCTCTGGTTGGCAACCGCCGACTTAAAAGACATGTCCGTGCACAAAGCGCGGCGCATGGTGCCATTTTTGGAGACGCTCGCCGACCTCATTGATGCCGGCGTGTCCGTACGGCTGATCTACGCCAAAGAGCCTAGCCCAGCCTTCCGTGAGGACTTTGATCGCTATCCCACATTAATCGCGGCCAGGGCTTGGAGCGCGTCCTCTGTCCAGGAGTTCGCTTCAAATCGGGCATTGTCGACGGGTATCTCGCTTACAGCAGTAGCGCCAACATCACGGGTGGCGGAATGGGGGCTAAGTGCGTAGACAAGTGCAACTTCGAGAATGGCATTCTTACGGATGATCCGTCACTGATCCGACAGATCATGGACCAATTTGATGCGGTCTAGATGGGTACACGCTGCGAAAGCTGCGCCAGAAAAGAGTACTGGGCAGACTTCAATAAGCTGTTACCCGGACTCTGACACCCACGCCGCGTCGCTAGCCACGCCGATCCCCGCAGCTCGCGGCTCGTACATCCGCCTGAGTTCATCCACACCAACCCAGCGAAATGGGCTCTCGCTGTCCGATACCTCCTGCGGTGGATTACCGCTCCGCGCATGTCGGGCCTCGTAGCTTGCTAAAGAAAGAGGATGTCGTCGCGCCAACATCTGGGTGTGGCTGCGCTTCAGCAGGTGATCGCGAAATCCCTGCACAGTCTGCAACGCGAAATATAATCCCAGAGAACCAGATCCATAGCTGTACATGCCGATGCGCTCACCATCGTCTACGTCGCCTTGCTCTAACAGTGAAGCCAAAGCAATATAGAGCGAAGCTGTGTAAGTATTCTCGATCACCCGGCCGTATTGAAGCGATGCGCGATACGACGGGCCAGCCCCAGCATCACGAGCGACTTGCTTCGCAGCCTTGTGAGCCATGCTAGCAAAGGGCAAGTGAAAGCAATGACTCCGAAGCTTCCCATCACCACCGCTGGCGATGAAATGCCGCCTCGCCCCGCGCAGGCACTCCAAATATTTAAGGAGCGATGTTTTCCCATTCACCACGGGCGTATCCCGCGAGATTGGACGCCAGAAATCCGACGTCTCCTCTGCGTGCACTCCCCAGGTCGGCTCTACGCGACAAACCCGTGGATTCGCGCTTACCAACAGAGCACAAGCACCCGCCCCCTGGGTGGGTTCCCCGGGGGAGTGGGCCGCATAGTGCGCGATGTCAGTGGCGATCACTAGCGCGGTCATCTCTGGCTCCAGCGCAACCATCGCCGCAGCCTGCCTCAAGCCGATAGTTCCAGCTGCACATGCCTGCCGCACATCGTAAATCATGCAGGTGGCCGGAAGCCCGAGCAACCGATGCACAAAAGCTGCGGTCGCTTTTGAATGATCCACCGCGCTCTCCGTGCCCACTAGCAGAGCCCCGATACGCGATGGATCCGTCTGCTCAAGCAGTGGCAATGCCGCTGCAGCGGCCATCGTGACAGCATCCTCGTCCGCAGCCGGAACAGACATCAACCGCTGATCTAGACCTATCTCGTACTTCTCAGGAGCGACACCACGGGCATCCGCAAGATCTGCAAGATCCAAGTACTCCGTAGGCGCATAGAAAGACAGCAGATCAATCCCTACATTGTGCATCTTACCAGCTCACGCCTGTACCGGACTGAGCTCAACATCACTGGCCACGGAAAGCGATTCATGGGCTCGTTTGAGCACGTTCTCCAAGTCCTGCAGGTACGTACCAAATCGCTCACGTCCCTCCCTCGTTACCCAAATCTGCGTGTGCGGTTTTACCCCGCGAAACGACTTCTTCACATCCACGACCCCCGCCTCCTCCAACATCTTAAGATGGCGGCTCAAGTTCCCGTTGGTCAACTCCAAGTCCACCCGAAGCTCCACAAAGCCAAGTCCGATCTCATTGGCAGCCAGCGCCGCCACAATCGCCAACCGGTTCGGCTCGTGAAAAACAGTGCGCAGCGCGGAAAATTCTGAGTGCTTCATGGCAATTTCCTATACATTGCGCGTTTGGTTACGAATCATCAGCGCTCCACCCAGAGCCTCCCCGAATGCGAACACCGCAACCATCGGCAACGGATCCAAGAACGAAATCGGGGCTAGTAGACAAATCAGACCACAGTTCAAGTAGAATAGCCCGATCCAGACCACGCCAATCGGCAGAATGTGTCGCGCAGAAATGTTACAAAGGCCAAACATGCACATCCAAGCGCCGAACAGAAGATCGGCCTGTCCGCAACTCACCAGCACCACCGTCATGACGCAACCAACCACCAGCGATGGCACAATATCCAAGACCGGCAGTAAACGTCGCCAGTCTCGTTTCACACTCGGATCAAACAGAAACCAGCTCGCAAGCGAGCCAAAGTTTGCGATTACCGCAAATACGCACAGCCCGAACCAACCGTAGAGGTGCACCACCGGGTCAGCTGGCATTAACGCAAGCACTCCGCCCGTGACCAACGTCGCGAGCGCAGTTGTCACCCGCGCCTTACCTGACAACCCGTCGAATCGACGCCGCTCCAGTATCCCTCGTATCACCTGCACCTGTTGCAAGGCCTGACTCACAGCATCCATAACATGCCCTCTGATGGTTTCCGATGTACCAGAGTGTAATAATGAATGACCAGTTTGCAATACAAAGTTGATGCGATTGGCAAACTATGCCCTTGGTTGCGAACTCCGCAACGACCAAAAATCAGTGGCTGCGGGGCTCAGCGAGTGCGCGCGTAACCCCCTGCCTCGAGACAGGGAATCAGGAGGACCAGTGGCGCGTATGCCGCGGCCATGGTCCAGCCAGACACGGGTCGCGGAAACGTACCAGTGCAGAAAGCGATAACGGTAGCTCTGCGCATGGAAGTGAAGGTGCTCGCGCAAGATTTCCAAGGGCCTGGCCAGAGAACCCCTTGTCCTTGAGCCGTCAGAGCATCTGCCCCAAATCTAAGCGACGCAGATTGTTCTCGCGCAAATGGGTCAGGACCTCTGCGAACTCCCTATTCTGTGAGATCCATGCCCACGACCTCCGATCGGTCTAAGTAAGCGCCTCTACCACGTTAAAGCTGCCCACCCCGTCTCGGGCCACGATCAACTTATCCGCTGCTGCGTGGACCGGAAACTGCGCGAAATCACCGGCCTCCGGAAAATAGAACCCGTAGTCGATCGTCTCCGTCTGATACGCCATCAGCTCGACAGTGCGATCATCGGTTTAGAAGCCGTTGCCCATCGGCACCACGCCACGCGGAATCTGCAGCAGCACATTCAGCCGACGCCGAGAGGATGTCGGGTTAGTGACCGTCACCCGGCCCCCAAACGTCAGCGACAGCCATGCCTCCTTCCGATCTTCCGTGACCTCGCTCGCTTTGAACGGAAAGTCGACGAGCGCAAGCGCGGCCATGATCTCCGTAAAGCTCCGGTGGGCACCGAGCAGCGAGGCTGGAAGCGTCTCACCGTTGGCTATATCTCGCCAGAATTCGTTGGGTGGAACCCGATCTCCGGAGTTCGCCGTAGCCCGTACCTTGTAGTAGTTTTGCTCTGCCCATTCCTGCGTGCGCGGTACCTTCCGATCGAGCCTCTTGTTTTGCGTGCGAGCGAGCACCGAGACTTTCGCGGACGTGGGCCGATCATTGAACTGCAACTGTAGATCTTAATCGATCAAGAAAGTTCAAGTCTCTTCCGGCTCCCACTCAAACGGCAGCAGATGCTGGCGCCTGCGCAGTTCCTTCATGCGGCCGCTCCAGCCATTCCAGTTCTTGCGCCACTCGCTCAGCATGGCCCAGAACGCCTTATCGGCGCGTTCAGGCTGATAATGCAGACACCTGTAGTAATAGGCACAGTCCGTGCCGGGAACTAGGTCGCCAAGTAGCTGCGCGCAGGCATCGTCCAACGCGAAGCGCTCGACAAACTCCAGCCCAGGCTCGGCGCTGGGAAAGGAAACGCATCGCCGAGGAGACGCCTACTACCGCGCCCTCGCAGCCGAAAGTCGAAAATCAGATGTAACTCACCGCAGAAGCCAGTGGGATCATGCGCTCCAGAATATGCTCTTTGCGCCACGTGCGCAGCGTCTCGATATCGACGGCATCATCGATCGAAAAGCGCCCACTCCTGGTCCGCCGCAACCCGGCGAGGTGTCCGCCGCAGCCAAGCGTCTCGCCAATATCATTGCAGAGGGTCCGGACGTAGAAGCCCTTGCTGCACACTAATTCGAAGCTCACACGGGGCCTCGCGACCTCCAGCACATCCAAGGAGTCGATCTTCACCGGCCGCGCCTCTCTTTCGATTTCCTTGCCTTCCCGGTGGTACTTGTACAGCTCCTTGCCCTTCACCTTCTTCGCGGAGACCATCGGGGGGATTTGCTCAGTAATCTGGCTGTACGTGTCGAACTCCTCACGGATCCGCTCCTCGCTGACAGCCTCCCACGGTCGCGTTGAAATCACCTTGCCTTCTACGTCGTAGCTGTCCGTCGAGATGCCCAACTCCAGGGTCCCCGTGTAGTACTTCTGCTGGCCCGTAAGCTTCTCAGACAGCTTGGTCGCACGTCCTAGGACCACCACCAACAGTCCGGTCGCCTTGGGATCAAGCGTCCCGCAGTGCCCAACTTTCTTAAATCCAAACCGCCGTATGAACCCGACCACATCATGGCTGGTCCAATCCAGGGGCTTGTCCACGAGCAAAATTCCGCTCTCAGTGAGAACCTTCTTGTCCATTCAATACCTTTTTTGCTTCAGTGCGCAGCAGTTCAACTGCCTGCACCATCGTCACATCTTTGGCGTGGGCGCCAGCCGAAAGCCGATGCCCGCCGCCGCCTATTGCGTGCGCGATCTCGATGATAGACACCGACGGATCTTTCGACCGCAATGAAAATCGCACACCATCATTCACTTTCGACAGTCGACAGACGATGACAGCACCGGCGGCAACGCGGACGGCTTCAATCAGGTCTTCTGTGTTGCGAGGGTCCACGTCAAACCGCGCCAGTAGTTCATCGGTCACTTCAAAGTAGACCAGGCGCCCGTCCAGTTCGACCTTCATCCCCTCGACCACTGCGGCTCGCAGCCGCATTAAGCCCGGTGGATCGTTAAAAAAAACGCTGTTCATCACCCGATTATGATCCGCGCCAGCAGCAAGCAGGGCGGCCGCTGTATGAAATGTAGTTGGAGTCGTATTCGCAAAGCGAAAGCCGCCAGTGTCGGTCACTATTCCCAGCAACATCGCCGTTGCGGCGTTCGCACAGATCTCCACCTCGCATTCACTGAGCAGACGGTACAATAACTCCGCGGCTGCAGCTGCAGTCGGGTCCACAATCGACAGCGCGGCGTACCCTGGGTTATCGATGTGATGGTCGAGCACGCAGTGCGCGCCGGAAAAGTGACTGAGCTTCATCCCCTGCGGCAGCGACAGACGCTCCTCGGTTGCGGAATCTAGGCAAAGAACGCCGTCGTACGCGGCCGGATCAAGCTTACCGCCCATCTGCAATTCCTTCGGGGCATAGGCGTGGTAGCGCGCAGGAAATCGGTCATTGCTGAACGGGTGAACCGTGCAGACATTTCGCAGCGCGTAAAACGCGCCAAGCAAGGACCCAATCGCGTCGCCGTCCGGCCGGGCATGGGGC
>DMTJ01000303.1 GCA_003477185.1 Lentisphaeria bacterium | reverse complement strand
AGGCTACGAAGTCCAGAGCGCCGCATCCGGCATGGAAGGCCTACGCTTTTACAAGGATCAAAAGCCAGATCTGGTCCTCCTGGACTTGATGATGGAGGAAATCGATTCAGGAACGAACCTGGCGCAGGCCTTGCACGCGCTCGGCGAGACGGTGCCCATCTACATCCTCAGCTCAACAGGCGACTCACTGAACCTGGCTACGAGCTGCCAAGATTTGGGCCTCACTGGGATCCTGCAAAAGCCGATCGCGCCGGACCGTCTGCTGTCCTTGGTGGCTGCGAACTTCGCAAAAGGCTGAAAATGCCGGGCAGGGGCTGCTAATGGCCACCGCACATCGACAGATTCCGTTGGACTCCGAACTCTCGGTGCATGCGGTTTGGTACATTCGCCTGCGTTGGTGGGCCGTCATTGGCATGCTGGCAGGAACATGGCTCATTGGGCCACTTGCCGGTTTGCTATTGCCGCGCCTGGAATTGACTGTCATTGCACTGGTTGTCTTGGCCGCCAACATCGGATTTCTGTCTTGGACGCGCCGCACCGGTGCAGACGCCGAACGACTGCACCGCCGTCAGCTCTATGCCCAACTTGCCATTGACTGGTGTGCGCTGATTCTGCTTGTCTTCTACACCGGCGGTGTGCGCAGCCCGCTAGCATTGGCCTTCGCCTTCCACCTGATGCTTGCGGCCCTGCTCATGTCTCGCGCCATGTGCTATTGGCTCACCCTCATCGTCATTGGAATCCTTGCGGCCTTCGCCGGGCTCGAACAGTCAGGATACTGGCCGGAGATGCCATTGCAGGTGCCCTATCTGGCCACAGATTCGGCCGCCGCCGGGGTCTGGCTGCTCGCCTTAGTTCTGCTTTTTGGCTGCGTGTCCCTGATGGGCACGACTATCGCCAGCAGGCTTCGGGTGCGCGAGTGTGAACTCGCTGACTCTGAATCGCGCCTGGACGCGGCCAATAGTCAAATGCACGCTCTCTATGAATTGGGCCAGATGGTCAATGCGACTCTCGATATGAAACAAGTGCTGGCTCTACTGGCCGAGCACGGAGCGGAGTTACTCGGCATGCGTGCCAGCGCCATTCGTATCCTAAATCGTGAAGAGAATCGCCTGGAGTTAGCCGGCACCTATGGCTTGAGTGAGGCCTATCTCAACAAGGGCCCGGTCCCCTTGGTCGAAGGCAGCTCAGACATGGAGACCCTCGCAGGGAAGGTCGTGGTGATCGACGATATGCGGACCGACCCTCGCGTCCTCTACCCAATTCAGGCACGAGACGAGGGGCTGCATGCCGTTCTTTGTGTGCCGCTGAAGGCAGGTAATGAGGCACTCGGAATCCTGCGCCTGTACGCAGCAGCCGCCCACCAGTTCACCCCCGAAGAACAGGCAATGGCCCGGAACCTAGCGAACTTGGGGGCCGTGGCGATTGGCAGCGCGCGCGATTATGCCGACCTGCAGAAAGTCGGCGCCCAACGCGACTGGTTCGCGCGCACCACCCATCACGAGCTGCGCGCACCGCTGGCCGCCGTCCGCTCTATGCTCGACGCCCTGCTGCTCATGGATCCGAGCCCGCGGCAAGCCTCCTTCATTGAGCGCGCGCGCAGCCGGGTAGACCAAATGCTAGACTTGATTCGTGACCTGCTTGACCTCGCCGGCGCCTCCCAGCAAGACCTACAAGGCGCAGCCCCGGCATGTCTACAGACCGTGGCCCAGGCCTGTCTCGAACAGGCGCAGGAACGAGCACTGAATAAACAGGTGCGCTTTCAAGTCGACCTGCCTGCACAGAACATCTACCTGAGCCTGAGCGCCGAATTTCTAGGCCGCGTGGTCGGCAACCTGCTCGATAACGCCGTCAAATACTCCCCCGCCAAGAGCACGGTTGCGATCTCCGCCACCAGCGAGGCCGGCGGCCTGCGACTCGAGGTCGCAGACCAGGGGATCGGCATTCAGGCCTGCGATCAAGAACGCATCTTCGGTGGATTCTACCGCACGCAGAAAGCTCGTGAAAGCGGAGAGTCAGGTACCGGTCTGGGACTGGCCATCGTGCAGCATCTTGTGACGCGAAGCGGCGGTACCATTAGCGTCAGCAGTGTTCCTGGCGAGGGCGCTTGCTTTACCGTGGAATGGCCAGAACGTTCACTGGTCCCTGGTGACCAACCCCAACAGGAGAAAACTGATCATGCATGAGTGGGCCTTGGCTGAAGGTGTGATTGAGACCGTAATTCAATCTGTCAACGCAGCCGAAAAAAACAAGGTTCGCGAAGTTGTGGTCGCGGTCGGGCAACTGCAACAAATCCGCCGGGAAACCTTTGAGTTTTCCTTACGCGAGATGATGCCGGAGAACCCGGTCCTGGCTGATACTCGCTTTGTCGTCGAGATCGAGCCCGCGCAGTTTTGCTGTCGGCGCTGCCAGCATCCATTTGGCTTCGAAGCCATCGCCGAGGCTTTCGGGGAAGACGAGGGCGAAGCGGTGCATTTCATCCCGGAGTTGGCACATGCGTTCGCCCGCTGCCCCAGTTGTGGGAGCGCTGACTTCGATGTGCAATCTGGTCGCGGCGTCCGCGTCACCTCAATCACGGCGGAGTAGCTATGAACACACGAGACCTAGATCCACGCACAGCAATTGTCGCCAAGCGGCTGCAGGGATGTGCCAGAGTGCTGGCGGTTACCGGTGGCAAAGGCGGAATCGGCAAGAGCATGATCGCCGCCTTATCGGCCCTTACCAGCGCCCGAAAGGGCCTGCGGGTTGGCCTGTTTGATCTCGACCTGACCGGCCCTTGTAGCCACATGATTCTCGGCGCCGAATGTGGCTTTCCCGCAGAGAAAGGAGGCATTCTTCCGCCTGAGGTTGCCGGGATTAAATTAATGAGCGTAGCCCATTTTTCCGGTGCGCAGCCAGCGCCGTTGCGCGGCGATGACCTGTCGAGCGCCATCTTGGAGTTGCTGTGCATCACCCTCTGGGGTGACTTAGATCTGCTGATTCTGGATATGCCGCCAGGAATCGGCGACGCGACCTTAGACGTACTGGCCCTAGCGCCTCGCTGCGAGTTTCTGGTCGTCTGCACGCCATCGGCCGTGGTGCAACGCACCGTCGCCCGTACCACCCAGTTTCTCAAAGACCAGCAGGCCAATATTGTGGGCGTCGTGGAGAACCTGTCGACGGGGGATACTGCGGAGACACAAGCTCTGGCGCAAGACGCTGGTGTTCCGTTTCTCGGCGCGGTCCCGTTGGACGTAGCACTCGAACAGGCCAGCGGCTGTGCCGAGCCACTCGCTGCGACCGCTGCCGCCGCCGCGGTCGCGAAGCTCGACTACTGACCGGGAGAGGGCGCAGCGGCAAAAAGATCGACTCCAGTCGATCCTTCTTTTACTGGGCCGCCATGTGCCGTTCGAAAAACGCCAGGACCCGTTTGCGGTACTCGGCTGGAGCGGCATCGAAGAGGTCTTCGTGTGCGGCACCTTCCACCAGCCAAAACTCTGCGGGCGCTTGCGCCGCGTCGAACATCTGCTTGGCCTCGGCCGGAGTGGTGTGGGTGTCGGCGCTGCCAGACAGGACAAAGACGGGACAACCGATCCCGTCCATGGCTGCAATCGGGCGTAATTGCGGCGGGGTAAGCCCCAGGTGGGGCTGCAACAGGAGGAGCAAGATTTCTGCGGGGAGCGCTGAGGCCCAGCCAAGGCGGGACGCGACGCGATTGTGTACGGCCTGCTCGATCGAAGGAAACACAGATTCGAGGACGAG
Source organism: Lentisphaeria bacterium (assembly GCA_003477185.1). GTDB lineage: Bacteria > Verrucomicrobiota > Lentisphaeria > JABSQK01 > UBA12247 > UBA12247. The sequence continues at coordinate 4,414 of DMTJ01000303.1, read as the reverse complement.
TGCGTCGACCTCCAGTGGGGAAGCGAGAAGGGCTGCTGCCCCTCCGAGGGAGACGCCGAGGACGGCAATGGGCTCTCCCGGATGCTGGGCGCGGGCGTAGGCAACTGCAGCTCGGGCATCATGCTTCTCCAAATGGCCGAGCGTGATTTTTGCCCCCGAGCTTTCTCCGTGGGCCTGGAGGTCAATCATGACGATAGCGTAGCCAGCTGCGTGGAGGGTGCGGGCTCGACGCAGCATCGTCAGCCGCGAGCCGCGAATCGGGTGTAGTAGGACAATGACGCCGCGGGTTTCGGCGGCCTGGATGTGCCAGCCAGCGATGCTGCTTCCTGATTTGCTTGCGAGAGCGATCGCCGTTGCTGGGAGGTCAGCCGGCGGTTCGCCAATTTGACGAGGATTTGCTGCGATGAGCCGTGCTGCGATCAGCCACGATGGTATTGTGGGCACGAGGAGCAAGGCGCCGACGGCTGCCAGAACTCTGTAAAGCGGCGGCTTCTGAGGTTTAGAAATTGCCATGGCTTGTCGCTGTTCGGTGGCCCCTGCGGTTTTAGTCTCGCGAATTCGGCTACCATAACCTTGCCGCCTAGGCGGTTTTAGTTTTTTACAAACCAGGGCTATTAACTCGAGCTTGCCATTTGTTCGAGGACGGTAAGATTTTAAAATCGTAGAAGATTAGCCTAGAGAAAATCATGCCCAAGTATCTGATCAATATCGTCCTGCTGATTGCAGCCACTGTTGGCGTGGCTCTGGCTGTTGCCACCCGGCAGCGTAACGTGGCGCTGCAACTCGAGATTACCCTGTTGGAAGAAGAGGCAGCCGCCAGTAAGAAGAGCCAGCGCCAGGCTGCTGCTCAGGCTGTCAAGCCAGTCATGGAGACAGTGCCCGTCATGCACGCTTCAGGGCGGACCGCGAACGATGACGCAACGGCTACGGCGAAGGCAGAAGCGGAGACTCTCCGCAACGCGCTTGCAGCCAAAGAAGCCGTGTTGGCAAACCTTCAGCAGCAAATGGACAGCCGCCGCAGCTCTCGGGACGACAAGAGCGATCGCGACAAGGGCGATGGCAAGAAGGGCTTTGATAGAGGCCGGAGCTTTTTCGAGAGCCTGAAGGAGAAGGATCCGGAGCGCTACCAGCAGATCCGAACCTACATAGCTGAAGCCCAAGATCGGTTACGGCAGCGCACAACGAAGCAGGATGAGTTCTTCGCCGAGTTCAATGTCGACAACATGACCGAGGTGCAGCGAATGAATCACATTAGAGTTGTTGAGGGCATTGCCCAGATACAGATGCTTGCCACGCAGATGGAAGTGGCCATGGAGAACGGAGAAAGCACCCGGGAGTATCGCCATGAAATGCGCGACTTGACGCGTGAGATCCGCCCGCTGATGGATGAGCAGCGTGAGTATGCGCTACAGGACTTTGCCCGGACCCTTGGCTATGAGGGCGAAGGTGCCGAGGAATTCTCCAACTACCTGCAGTACGTGATGGAGATGACCTCATTGAATAGCATGATGGGCGGCCCACCGCGCGGTAGCGGCGGCGGTTGGCGCTGACGGAACGCATATCCTTAGGTTCACTACAAGCCAAGCACCCGAGTCTCTCAATCTGCGGTAATCTGCGGATAAATCCTCCTCCTACCGGTACTGGCGGTGCCGATTCCGCCGAAGAGTAATGAAAAAGGTGTCGAAGGCGGTTACTCTTGCTGCGCCCTGTTCATTTCTTTTCTCTGGAGATGCTATTCCCCTGGCGGTTTGCAACCTGACTGATTATGTCCCCCACAAAAACCATTCTTCTTGCGTGCATCGGTGTCGTTGCCGTAGCAGGGCTGATGCTCGCACTGTTGTTTGGCGGTAGCCTGGAGCAGGGGGGCGGCGCGGCCGGTGGTGCGCACAACGGGGAAGACGAAGGACTGACGATTGGTGGGCATGCTGGAGATCTGAATTGGCAGGGCCCGCGCTCTTCGGCGGACGGCGATGCGGAGTTCGCAAATGGCCCGGATGGGCTGCGGCCAGCAAGCGGCAGGCAAGAACGCGGGGCGCGCGACCGGTCGTTGCGGAGTTCGCAAAACCCCGCCTCGGGGACGACTGCTGCTGAACGGAGGCGCTTGCGGAGTTCGCAGGAAAAAGGAAGTCGTTCAACTGGCGCGGATAGCAGAGACGCGGGGTTGCGGAGTTCGCAAAACCGGTCCGGTTCGGCAGGAGATGATGACGATGGGAGAAGCCTGTCGGTGGAGCAGTTTGACGGCGATGACGAAGAAGAGGACGAGGAAGAAGAGGAGGAGCTGGAGTATGAGACGGGCTATGTGTCCGGCACAGTGATCCTTCCTGATGGTACGCTCGCAGCGGGCGCAACGGTTCAGTATGTGGGGCCGATTGTCTCGGCGGCGGCCGGGCTGCAGGCCATGACCAATGGCGACGGGGTATTCACGATGGGGGATGTGCCGCTGCCGGGGGCGAGTTTGCAGGCGTGGGATGATCAGTATGTGTCTGCGGTCGTGGGGGCTGAGGTGCGGGAGGAGCCGGGGGCTGCGTGGGTGACGATTCAGCTGGAACCGGCGTCGGGGCTGGTGGTGACGGTGCTGGAGGGCGAGAACGATCAACCGCTGGCTAAGGCGGCTGTTTTTGTGCAACGGGCGAACGGGGAGGAGTTGGCGCCTTCGCGGTCGAGCGGGGAGCAGGGCGTGGTGGAGTTTTCGGCGTTGCCAGCTGGTGAGTGCTGGGTGCAGGCAGGGAAGCAGGGCTACAGCTTTGGCGAGTTTGGCTCGACCGACGGGCGCAAGCGGGTGACGCTGGTGCGGGGCGAGGCGGCGAAGGTTGCGCTGACGCTATCACGCACGGCTGCGGCCAGCGGCGTGGTGTTGGCGGAGGATGGCAGCCCGCTAGGAGGTGCCTCACTGCACGTGCGGATGCGCACGACAAACACGAGCCGGACGGTGACTTTTCAGCAGGCATATGCGGTGTCTGATGCGGAAGGGGCGTTTTCGATTCAAGAGCTGCCGGATGGCGATGTCGATCTGCTGGCGGTGATGCCTGATTATGGCGTGAGCAGCTGGTACCCGTCGGATACAGACATGAGTGTGGTGGTCGGGGCTGGCGCGACGGTGACGGGCATTGTCAAGAATCTGGTGGGGGGAACTGTGCCGGGAGCGGTGGTGGAGCTGGGGTTTGCCGACACTACGCTGGACAGCATTCTCACTCGCTATCAGACGGTGGGGGGCGATGCGCGCTTTACTTTTCACGGTGTGCCTGCATTAGCGCTTGAGCTTTCGGCGGCGAAGGACGAGCGCAATGGGGAGTTGGCGGTGCCCGCAGCGGCGGTGGGGCAGGGCTTGCTGGAGCTGGAGATTACCGGGGTAACTACGATCTCGGGGTTTATCGAGAGCGTGCACAATCGGGCAGTGCCGGGCGCGGTGGTACGCGTTCACGGGGCGGCCGGGATCCTCGCGGAGACGACGACGGATGGATCGGGGCGCTACGAGTTGGCGGTCGAGGATCCGGAAACCTGGTTGGTGTCGGCGCGCTCTGAGGAGTTCGCCCCGACGCATGCGGTGCTGGAGCCCACGGCGATGGAGCTGACTCAGAACCTACGCTTGCATGAGGGGAATGTACTGGAGGTGATGCTGGAGGGGGCACCGGATTCTGGCGTGGCGAATATTCGGCTATGGGCGACGGAGTTACCAGCACCGCCGTATTACAGCGAGTGGTTGCAGTTGCAGCTCCCCAATGAGCTGAGTGGGCGCATCGGTGGTTTGGCGACGGGCCAGTATCGGCTCGATTTCAACGTGCCTGGGGCAATCTCGTACAGCCGGATCGTGTCGGTCCCGGGGGACCCCGTGCTGCTGCGGATTTTCGAGGGGCAGACGATTTCGGGTCAGGTGGTGAATGAGGATGGTGAACCAGCGGCCGGAGTGAGTGTGACGTTGCAGACGTCGATGATTCAGGCGGTGTTCACGGATGTCGCGGGTCGGTTTGTGTTGGACGGGATTTATCCGGGGGCGCATGTCTTGCTGGCGACGAGCGAATCTCATACCGGGACGGCGAGCGCGCTGGTGGAGTCGGGGTTTGATATCGAGGGCGTGCGGATGGTGCTGGATATGCCCGCCGGGCGGGGGCGCCAATCGTACACGCTGGGCGTGAGGTTCGGCCAACAAGACGGGACCTTCGTGGTCTCCCAGGTGACACCGGAGACCAACGCGGCAGAGGCGGGGCTGTTGCCGGGAGATGTGGTCACGCAGATCAATGGCCTATCGGTCGAAGGCTGGAATGCGGCGCAGATTCAGGCCGCGCTAAATGCGGATCCGACCGCGGCTATGTTGCTGGCTCTGGAACGAGAGGGCACGCCCTTCGCCGTGCGTCTACAATGGACACGCGTGGAGGAGTAGGTGGAAGGGAGAAGGGTGAAGTTTGAACGGAGAAGG
>DMTJ01000334.1 GCA_003477185.1 Lentisphaeria bacterium | reverse complement strand
CTTATACCCAGGATGCACGAGCAGCTCGGCGGATTGAATTCGTTCGCCGCCCGCGGTACGCAGGTCGTGGCGCCCCAGCACCACATGCACGTCTTCAGCGCTGGTATCTGGCAGACAGTGGGCCGCCGTCAATACCCATTCCGGGTGAATCAAGACGCCACCACAGAACAAGCCATCGGCAGCAATTGTTGCATCTGCCTGCACCAACGCCGCCATAAACGGCCAAGCGCCAGGATTGCTGTCGGATCCGTCTTGGACTCGCCCGCCGCCCACGGGCAACGCCTCTTCACCATTTACCAGCACACTGTCAAACACCGAAGTGCTCGAGATGCCGACCAGTTCCACGCTCGGGAGACCGTCCTCAGGATCGGAAAACACGTCAGTCAGATCAATCGTAAAGTTTGGATCGTTCGACTTTGCTGCGATGTTCGCAATCCCGCTGGTGCGCGGTGCGTCATTCACGGCCGAGACCACCAGCAGCACGGTCCCCGTGTCCGTGTTTCCGTCCGGATCCTGGACCACGTAGCTGAACGAATCCTGCCCGTTGAAATCCAAACCGGGTGTATAGCGCATGGTCTGATCGTTCAACAGCTCTACGGTCCCGGCAGACGGCTGCGTAAAGCCCGCGACGATCAGATCGTCATCGTCCGGATTATTGTCATTGGCCAGTACATCAATGACGGCCGTTGCGTCCTCCGCCAACTGCGCGTTGTCATTGATCGCGATCACGTCATCTCCTTGCGACTGCACGATCACCGTGACCTTGCCCACGTCAAAATGCCCGCTGCCGTCGGTAATCGTGTAGTAGAAGAAATCCGTCCCGTTGAAATCTGCGATCGGCGTATAGGTAAGCATCTCGGCGGTCCGGGTGACATAGCCGTTCTGTGGCGAACGATAATTCGTAATCGTCAGTCTCTCAGCCGGGCTGCCATCTTCCGAAACAGTAGTCGAAGGATCTTGAGTGCTCACATCCAGATCGAAGTCATTGCCCAGTGGATTGAAGGTGACGGAGGAATCTTCATCGACTACCACGAAGTCGTCGCCCGCATGGGGCAGCCCGCCAAACAGCGGGCAAGCCACCAAGACCGCCAGAAGTAGGAGCTTAACTTGCGTATTCACGGTACACTCCGTCGCGGATTGGCCGTGTTAAATCGCCCGTCTTGATCCACGATCGTCGCCGTCAGGAAGATCAGCAGATGCTTGGGGTCTGTCGTATTGTCGCGCCGTTTGAACAGATTCCCGACCAAGGGCAAATCGCCAAGAAACGGGACCTGGCTCTCGGTCTCTGTCTGAGTCGTCTCCAACATCCCGCCCAAGACTACGGTCTCACCACTATTTACCGTGGCCACGGTCGTAAGCGTGTTCTTGTCGATCACCGGCAGCTTGGTAAACTCTGTGGTGGTGTCTCCTTCTTGAATCTCAACGGGCCTGAATTCCACCAGTTCCGAAATCGTCGCCTGAATCGCCAGCAGAATGCCGCGTTGGTCGTGGCCAATGCTGGGTTTCACATTCAATGCCAAGCCCGTGTCTAACTGCGTAGGTTGACCAGTCGGGACCAAGGCACCGCTGCCATTGAGCGAAGTGCTGGTGTTGGTATTCGAAGAGAGCGTATCGCCCCGCTCGAACTCTTCGTAGTAAAACTCGGTCGTCTCTTTCCGCAGACTGGCCTGCTGATTATTCAGCACCGTGATCCGCGGTGCACTCAGCATCTCGCTACTGCGAGCCCGCTCCACTGCCTCAATCACCGCGCTGTAAGACACCTCATCCAACACACCAGCCAGCTGCAAGCGGCCCGGTGCGCCACCGGCATCGCTGGCGAACGGTATATTTGCGCCCACTCCGCCCAGCCGAAAGGTCGGCACCCCGTTCTCATCAACACGCTCATACTGCACATCTTCCAGGCCGACCCCAAGCTGAAACAAATCAGACTGTCCCAAGGTCACGAAGCGCGCTTCAATTAGAATCTGCGGCGGGATCACATCGAAGGCACGCATGATTTCTTCAGCCAGCCGCAGATTCTTGCGGTTGTTGCGGATCATCAGCACGTTGTTGTTGCGGAACAGTGTGTATGCTGCCTCGTCCGGGCTGTTTGGATTAGTCTCCAGAAAATCAGTTAGCGCATCGAGCAGTTCATCCTGCGCCTCCAGCTTCACATTACGCCCCTCAATGTTTCCGACCTGATTCCGGTCGCCATTGCGCCCGCCGCCAAATCCGCCGCCACCTTGCTCTTCCTCCTCTTGCTCGGCAAAGCCCGGGATGTAGCCGCGATTCAGCCGGTACACACGCGTCTCCAGTTCTGGCCCAGCGCCAGCTCCTGGCTCAGCCTCAGTCACCCAGATCATGTGCTCCCCCAAGTGAAACGACACATCCAGGTTGGCAGCGATGTACGCCAGCAATTCACCCAGCGGCACGCCCTTCACATTCACGTCCAGCGTCTTTTCCGAGCTGAGCGCCTGATCTGCCAGAATATTCAACCCATCAATCTCGCTCAAGGCGATCACCAGTGTGCGCACATCAGCGCCATAAACCGACAGGTCGATCGGCTTGTGAAACAGCTCCTCCATCCGCCCCACCGGGATCGATTGCGGATCCATGTTCGGCGTGATCAGGATCGTCCGGCCGTAATTCTCCGGAAGCACCAATCGTTGATCCACTTCTCCCAGCGCCACAGCCTTGGAATGCTCCTTCGCCAGCTGCCGGGCCGCGTACGCTTTTCCTTGGTTGATCGTCTGCAACAAACCCGCGATCTCCTCCGAGAACTCCGGCACATCCATCACCGGTAGCAACGTCCGCTCCGCGGCCGAGAACTCGTTGTCCTCAATCAACTCGCGCGCCAACTCAATCCGCCCGGCTACCGCTGCACTCTCGGGCGACATCGACTCGATCGCCTCGCCCTGTCCCCCCACTTTGAATTGGGGCATATCAAAATGCGTGCAGGAGCTGAGCAGCCCAGCCAGGCACAGCACGACGATCGGCACACTAGCCGCTGCGAATCGATTCATCAGTAAACTCCATCTTCCCATATAAGCATGCTTTTAAAGAAGCCCCCAGCAAACGATGTATTCAAAACTAGTTCCTTTTTCCCCCACAAAACATCAAAATGCCAGAAGCAGCGAGCCGATGGAAATAAATCCGGCTCCCACGCCCGCCCAACGACGCTGAAGCGGGCCGGATCGCGATCTCGCCCAAGCCCGTCGGCCATCTGTACTTGTTTTCGTGCCCACCACGTATTTCCTCGCCACCACGAGCATTCGACGTTGGCAAACTCATACATATAGCTGCACTTCTCCACATCCTCGTCCGCACCCGTGCCGGGGCGATCGGGATTAATCGTGATATCATCCGTCTCCTCGAATTCATCCTCTATAAGCGGATCGATCTGCTCAAGCTCATCAAGAAGACCTCCAGGGCGCCCACCTGCCGCACCAGCCGAGGGGTCTTGCGGGCACACCAGCAACTCCGGACCACCCAAGTAATCCTCGCTGATTGAAGACAGCCACGGCGGCATCAGCGTATCATGGTCTTCCCGATACGACAGCGTCCCCATCCCAAACTGGCGCATTTGGCTCGTGCAGCTAGTGGCCCGTGCCTGCGCCCTAGCCTGCTGAAATGCTGGGAGCAACAGGCCAATAAGAATCATAATAATGACGATTACAACAAGCAGTTCAATCAGAGTGAACCGGCTACGTCGACCAGTTTTTGCAGACATCGTGGTTGCTCAGTCCTGCGGGGCCGGGGTAGGAGTCGCTGCATCCGGTTGCGTAGTATCCGCATCAGCCGGGGGCTGTGGCGTGGTTCTGGTCAGGGTTCTCCTAGAGCGCAAGGTCCGGACCCGCCGCATCTCATCGCGGAGCGCGTCGCGCTTCTCCAGCAATTTCGCATACTCCTTATCATCGTGGACCAGCTGCGTGAGCGCCGCCCGGGCCGCCCGCAGCTCCTGGGTCAGCTCCGTAATTTTACTGCGCAGTACCACGGCATCCTTGGCCTTATCGATCTCATCCGCACGCGCTCGCAACTGCCGGGTGATCTCGAGTTGGTCCGCAGAAAGCTGCTCCACAGTGCGCTCTGCCGGAACTGCCGGTTCGTCCTCAGCCAGTCCTGTCACGCCCAAAAACATGCCTGCGGCCAGTGCCAAAACCAGAACGGTAGGAAGGGTAAATTTCGTGTAGTTGTCGTTCATCGTGTACCCTGTTAAAGTATGGCGGATGTGTACCTAGATATTCCCGAGCACTTGTACTAACGCCGCGCGCGCACTGTATAACGCGTCACAACACGGAAGCCTCAATGCCAGAACTTTCACAGCTTACCCACGATGAAGTACGCATGCTCGGTTGCCTGATCGAGAAGCAGGTCACAACCCCGGATTACTATCCGCTCACACTCAACGCTCTGAGCACCGCGGCCAGCCAGAAGTCGAACCGTGATCCGGTCATGCACTTCACCGACGAAGACGTCGTAGTGGCCCTCGATGGCTTGCGGCACAAAGGGCTTGCCGAGCAAGTCACCACCGCCGGAAGCCGCGTGCCGAAATACGCCCATACCATGCCCCGCGTCTTGGACCTTGACGACGCCGAACTAGCCGTTCTTTGCGTCGCCATGTTGCGAGGTCCGCAAACCGCAGGCGAACTCAAAGGCCGCACCGCCAGACTCCACCCCTTTGCCTCCCCCACCGAAGCCGAGGCCACCGTGCATCGGCTCGCCGAGAACGAACCGCCGCTCATGATGACCCTGCTCGTACAACCGGGGCGCAAAGAGCCTCGGCACGCCCACCTTCTCGCTGGCGCTCCTGAAATCGACACCGTCGCCCCCGCCGCAGTTGCGGAGTCCGCAACCACCGCAGTTCGTGCCCGCCAGGAGGCCATCGAAGCCCTCAGCGACCGCGTCGAGACCCTCGAGTCCCAGCTCGCCGCCCTCCAGGCCGAGTTCAAGGAATTCCGCTCCCTTCTCGAGTAGTCGCTAGGTTCGAGTGCCGCATCTGCAGAGGAGAGCTGGCCCCATCGCACGGCACGTGGCAGAAACTGTGGACAAACTGCCGATACCAACCTGTTTATTGCCGCATGAATCGTTATAGTAGCTAGCAGTCTGTCTGTCTAACGGGGATCTTGGCGAAAATCGGAGCGAATCGATTAGAGTTGCGCATTCAAAGGACGAGTATTGAAGATACCCAACCAAAATTACGCAAGAAAAAATTGAAGTCGCTCAGGTTTGCAGCCGATCATCCCAAGTCCGACAGGCTGATAGCGAGTCCCGTCGAGAGAGAAGAGTCATCATGACCAAGAACAGCACCCGCATCGTACGCGGCGAGAATTGGAAAGACCCGGTTTTGAACGTTGAGTTTATCTGGCTCCCTGCCTTGGAGTTTTGGGTGGGCAAGCATGTCACGACCAATGCTGAGTATCGGGCCTTCAACGCCGCGCATGACAGCGGCGAATACGAGGGAGAGACTTTAAACGGGGACCGGCAACCCGTAGTCCAGGTGAGCTACGAGGATGCAATGGCATACTGTGGCTGGTTCACCGAGCGACTGCGCGACAGAAACGCCATCCAGAATGGCCAGTTCCTGCGCCTGCCATCTCACCAAGAATGGACAGTGTTTGCCAGTTGCGGTAAGCAGAAGGAATTTCCTTGGGGCGATGAATGGCCCCCGATATATGGAAATTACGCGGATGAAACCGCTCGCCGGAAGTACCGGGACTGGGAGCACATTGCTGGCTATGACGATCATGCCACGGTGACTTGCCCGGTGGAGGAATCTGGCGCGAACGAGTGGGGCCTCTGGGGCGTAGGCGGAAATGTCTATGAATGGACGTTTCAGGCAGGCGGCACCAGTTGCGAACTCCGCGGTGGGTCGTGGACCACCTGTCAGAAAGAATATCTGCGCATCAACAATCGCTATCCGCGAGAGCCCTCGACGCGGTTGCTTAATTTCGGATTCCGACCGGTCTTAGTCCTTTGATTTCTGTTCACGCTGCGTTGGCGGTGGCAGTGTTGCTGTCCGCCGCATCTGCTGTTTTGGTGGGCGTGGTCCTAGCCTACTTACGGCGCGAGCCTACTAGCTCGCGTGCCGAGGATGCAACCGCGCCTTTCGTCGGCCTTCGCTCTTTTTTTAGCCCCTCGGAGCGCGACTTTGTGCTGGTGCTGACCCGCTGCCTGGGCCCGCAGTTTCGCGTATTCGGCAAGGTCAGACTCGCCGATATGGTGACGCCGGACCAAAACCTGGCAGACGACGTGCGGCGGCGGGTTCGCGGGCGCTCGGAACGGCGGCGGGTCGGGATCGTGGTCTGTCAGGCCTCGGACCTCACGGTGTGCGGCGCCATCGAACTCGAGGACCTGGAAGATCCACGCCGGCAACGCTATATCCGCAGTGGCTTTGTCGAGGACGTACTGGCATCGGCGGACATTCCACTCTTGCGAATCGATGCCCAAGATGAGTATGACGAGGAAGAGCTTCGGGAGGAAGTGTTTCGCGGGCTGGCGCTAGGAGAGTATGCCGATGACTCGACCAAGCTGCCGGGCGACGCGCACGAAGCAGGCGTGCCCGTGTCTGCGGCACCACTGTGCCCGCAATGTGGCGTCGCCATGGCGCGCTGTCGTTCCAGCGTCGGCGATCAAGACTCGCATGAATTCTGGGGCTGCCGAAACTTCCCGGAATGCAGCTACGTCGTGCCGTTGAGCGAAACCGCATGAGCGACGCCGCGCCACGCGTCTGGTTAGAGGTAAACCTGACGGCGCTGGTGCGGAACTACCGCACGATCTGCCGCACCGTGGCTCCGCTGCACGTCATGCCGGTGCTCAAAGCAGACGCCTACGGGATTGGCTGTGGCCCCGTCGCTGCCGCGCTCGCAAAGGCTGGCGCCAGCCGCTTTGGCGTCGCCGAAGTTCGCGAAGCACTGCCACTGCTCGAGCTTGACCGCCCGGTTCACATCTTGGGCGCATTGCTACCCGATGAAGCGCCGCTTGCGGTTCGCAGTGGCCTGGTCGCCCCCATCGGCGATGCGGAGATCGCAAAAGAGCTAAGTGCCGCCGCGGTCGCGCAAGCAACCACCGCTACCTGCCACATACTGGTGGACAGCGGGATGGGCCGCCTGGGCCTACCAATCGCCACCGCCTTCGCCGTAATCCAAGACATCGATCGGCTACCGGGCCTACATTGCGAGGGCATCTACTCACATTTCCCCCATGCCTATGGCGATCCCCAACGCTCCCGCCAACAAGTGCGCGAATTCACGGCCCTGCTCCAGCAGCTGGCGGCCGCTGGAATCCGCTTCGACCACGTGCACATGGCCAACAGCGATGGCGTAAACAACCAGCCCAAGTCATGCCATGCCCCCTTCACCATGGTCCGCACTGGGATCAATCTCTACGGCGCCTTCGACCTCGCAGGCGAGCGCCGCCTCGCGATCGAGACCGTGCTGACCCTAAAGACACGCTTAGTCCAGGTTCGTGAAATGACTGCCGGGGCCACGATCGGCTATGGCTGCACGCACACCTTGGCCCGTGACACGAG
>DMTJ01000326.1 GCA_003477185.1 Lentisphaeria bacterium | reverse complement strand
CTATGCCATCCTGACGCTGCGGCCGCCTGCGACGGGAAACCAAGTGAACGAGACTCTGCTGAAGATTGTCGAAGGCAACTTGGTCTCGCCGCAGGTCTACAGCGATCGTAGCATCCGGGTCGGGCCGCAGCTGAAGCGTGGCGGCGCGGCTGCGACCGATAATGACGAGATTCCGCTGTGGCATTGTCCGCGGTTCGAGATTCACCCGGCATTGACCAAAATCTGCCTTAGGGCGCTGGCCTTGAAGCCAGGGGCCCGCTACGAGAGGGTTCGGGATCTGCGCCATGCGTTGGACAAGCATCGTGGCGCATTCGGGCTTATGCCTACAGACGAGTCATTTCTGGCGGAAGTGTTTTGGCTGTTTCGCCAACATCCCTACGTGAGTGCTCTGGCGGCCGGTATACTGACTGCTCTCGTAGCGTTGATGGGACTAGCTGGCACGAATTATCTGGGGGAGATCGGGCAGGCACGGGACACCACTGTAGCCAATGAGCGGCAGTCGGAGCTGATGCAGAAAGAGATCGCGCGGCTGCGACCGCCAGAGATCAAGACCACCGCGCCACGCAAGCCAACCTTCACGGACCCGCGCGATGTCTGGGGCTATCTGGGCCGGGAGCTGGCCGCGCAGCCGGACTCACGGGCGATGTTTTGGCTGGATCGTGGCCGGCTGGCGCTGGGGCGGCTGGAGCTGAACAAGGCGCGCGACGCATTCGACAAAGTACGGCTCAAGGCCGAAGATAACGAACCAGTGCTGCGCCTCCTACGGCATTACGAACGCTTGCATCGGAACGTGGCCCAACGCCTCGCCTACGCAAATCCGCTCGAGCGGCCGGTGCCGTTCCCAGGGGATGAATCCGAACCTGAGGATGAGTTGGATCGACAGTTGCTCACGATCCGGAAGGAACTGACTGTGGCGTTGGAGGAGCTGAAGACAGCGAACCCGGGGCTGAACCATTACAAGCTGGCAGTATCACGGGCGGGCGTGCAGGTGACGCTGGACGGGCCTACGGTCACCACGCTCGCGGCGCTCAAGGGGCAGCTGATTACGTCGCTGTATCTACTGAATACGAATCTGACGTCGCTTGAGCCATTGCGGGGGATGCCGCTGCGGCATTTGAAGCTGTATCAGTCTTCAGAAGTGACGGAATTGGCCCCCTTGGCCCGCATGCCGCTGGATTCGTTAGACATCGCTGGAACCGCAGTTTCGGACCTCGGGCCGTTGGCCGGCATAGCACTGAAACGGTTGTACGCAGATCAGACCAGTGTGGCCGATCTCGCGCCGTTGAAGGGGATGCCGCTGGTACGTCTGAGCATTGGGCAGACCCGCGTATGGGATCTGGGACCGTTGCACGGGCTCCCGCTGGAGCAACTGTCGATCAGTGGCACAAAGGTTCGGGATTTGAGCGCATTGCGCGGCATGCCGCTCACGGTTTTAGAGGCGAACATGGCCCCGGTACGCGACCTTAGCCCGCTGAGGGGGCTAAGGTTGGAGAAGCTGTTCTTGCAACGCACCGAGGTTGTGAATCTCACACCGCTTTTGGGCCAGTCAATTACGACGCTGAACCTGCGTGGCACCAAGGTGCGTGACCTGACGCCACTCGCTGGCTTGCCCTTGGAGCAACTGTATCTGGATGGCTGCCCGGAGGTGGATCAGCTCCGGCCGCTTATTCGTTGTCAGAAGCTGAGGACTTTAACCATTCCGCGCCATGTATCGGATATCGACCAGTTGCGCTATCTCAGTGAGCTTGAGTTTCTAAGTACGACGCACATTCGAAAGCCCGCGCGCCAGTTCTGGAAGGAGCGTGAACAGTGAAGCTGGATCCCAAGCAATTTCGGGAAGGCGCGTATCGCTTCCAGGTCGAGTTCGAGGGCTCGGGCATCCCTAGGCTGGTTCGCAGTCGTGGGGTATCCGCAGGGATCTCGCTGGATAACGAGCGGTCCGGCTATGAGCAGGATTATCGCTACGAGCTGCGCGAGCTGATCGCCGAGAGCGAATCCGGCCCCATCTTTGCTGCGTTCGAGCACAATTGCCGCCGGGAGGTAGCCTTGAAGCTGTGCTGCTCGCAGGTTGCCACGGATGAGATCTTAGCAGAATTCGCTAGGGAAGCACAGATTGCGGCGCGGGTCGAGCATCCGGGCGTCCTGCCAGTTTACGAACTGGGGCTCGATGAGGTGGGCAACGCATTCATTGCCATGAAACGCATTCACGGCCGCACGTTGCAGCAGATTCTGAGTGACATTAAAGCTGGCCACCACAAGGCTGTGCAGCGCTATCCGCTGGATCGCTTGTTGCAGATCTTTGCCCAGGTCTGTGAAGCCATCGAGTATGCCCATTCCCAAGGCATCGTGCATTGCGATCTTTGCCCGGAAAATATTCTGATTGGCAAGTACAACGAAGTCCGCGTGATGCGCTGGCGCGATGCCTTCCTCCTCGACGGAGGCCCGAATCAGCCTGGCGGCAATCGTCATAATCCCAACGCTCCGGACGAGCATCCAGTAGCGCAGGCACTGGACCCCAGCAAAGTCTCCATGGCCGAGTGGGCCGGAGCGCAGCAGGACGACAAGGCCCACTCGCCAGTGAATCCGTTGCGCTTCGCCTGCCTGGCCCCGGAGCAGACGGCAATCGAGAACGCCAGCTGTGGTCGGGCTTCGGACATCTATGCGCTGGGCGCGATTCTCTACACCATTCTCACTCTGCGTCCGCCCGTGAAGGGAGTGAACAAATCTGAGGTGTTGCGCAGTATTTTGGCGCACCGCATCACGCCTATCTCGGGTATCAATGCCGAAAGCCAACGGGCCCGGAAGGGACGCCGTGGCGTGGAATTGGCGCATTGTCCGAACGGCGAGGTACCAGCTGCGCTGGCGGCGATTGCCCTGAAGGCGCTGACGTCCAATCCCACGGACCGCTATGACAGTGCACGAGTATTGCGAGAGAGAGTCGCAGGTTGGGAGCGGGAACGTGATCGCAAAGCGGACAGGACGAGCTTTTTGAGCGACTGGTTGCGCTTCGGCAAGCGGCATCGGCGCGTGGGGCTGCTGGCGCTGGTCACGTTGCCCATCGTGGTCGGGGCACTGTTTGCAGTCAACGCCGCGCTGGTGGGCGTTCTACGGGCCGCGGAAGAGGGGCGCCAGGAATCTACCGAGGCGCTGACGGAGCTGACACGTGAGCGAGATGCGCTGGACTTGCGGCGGGGGTATGGACGTTCTATGGAGTTGCCGGAAGAGCAGGCCTACTGGGTGTTGGCGCAGGAGGCATTGAAGGAAGGTGAGCCGAGCGTGGATGCCTCGATTGCTAGGGCACAGCTAGCGATCGCAATGGGGAACATGGACGAAGTTCGGAACCTACTCGGCAGTGTTTTCGAGGCTGTGGATGATCGTAGGACGTACCAACATGCATGCGACTTGTACGTTGCGAGCAGCGCGACCCGAGGGCCGCCCAAACCTATCTCGTTCATGCCACAACGGGCCAAGGCTGGACCAAGCGAAGATGAGTACGGCCAGGTCCGGGTTGCCTGGAACGCAGACGACTTTGAGATGACTTGGCGTCAGCTAAAGATTGAACTGGAGCGGCTCAATCCAGCACTGTCGCTGCCTGATGATGCCTTGACCGTAGAGGACGGCGTGGTCTCATTCAGCGCTGTCAATGAGATTAATCTGCATGACATTCGCCCCCTGGCCGATCTGCCGATCTCGCGTCTGGAGTTGGCTGGGACCGGGGTGGAGGACCTGACGCCGCTGGCCGGGATGCCGTTGGTGAGTGCGAGCTTCTTTGAGTCGGTAGCAGTGCGGGATCTGACCCCGCTGGCGGGATTACCGCTCCGCTCGCTAGACATCAGCCAGACGCTGGTCTCTGATCTGACGCCGCTAGCGGGACTACCACTGACAGAGTTGTTTCTCGACGGTGCACCGGTGCTCAGTCTGGCCGTACTACAAGGAATGAAGTTGACATCGCTGAGTGCGAGTGACACGAGGATCCGGATTCTGAAGCCGCTGGCTGGAATGTCGCTGACATCACTTGGTGTGAGTCGGACGCAGATCGCGAGTCTGGCACCGTTGGCGGGAATGCCTCTGGAGGCATTGGCGCTTTCACAGACTCTGGTTGGCGATGTGAGCCCGCTTAAAGGGATGCCGCTGAAGGTTCTGATGCTGAACGATACGCTGGTCGCAGACCTGCTGCCATTAAAAACGTTGACCTCCAAGAGTCTGTCGTTAAATCTTTCCAATACGCAGATTCGCTCGATTGAGGCGCTCGCCGGCCTGCCATTGAAGCAAGTCTATCTGCAGGGCTGCAGCCGGGTTAAGAGCGTTGCCCCTCTGGCTTTCTGTGTCACCTTGCAGCACCTGACCATGCCCCCTGATGCCGCGGGAGAAGAATATCTCAAGGATCTGCCCAAGCTCCACACCATCACGGACGAGCGTGGAGTGCGTTACAGTCGCAAGGAATTCTTTGAGTAGCGTGACCTTTCCGCAGTGAAGATCGGCCCAGATATCGCGCCCATTTTTTCTCCCGCGGAGCTGAACTGCAGAGAAAAAACCTGTCTCTGCGCTCGTAGTAAGCGCAGGGCGGCACCTGCTTGATTGATGAACTGGGTGCCCGCGCCATGGTCGACAATGCTCATTCCCGGCGCGAAGTGGCCGACAGAACATCATTGAGGGCTCTGAGCGGGCGTCGACGTCG
>DMTJ01000015.1 GCA_003477185.1 Lentisphaeria bacterium | reverse complement strand
CCGATCAACGAGCATGGAATAACCGACAGTTTTACGACATGCATAAAACTGTCACTATTCAGTACTGATTGGTCTTGAGTCAATAGGTAGAATCACTCCTTCTCTGCTAAAAGGATACTGCGAAAAGCGCTATGATCAGCATGCTGTGTTCTGTGGTGAAAATCGGTCATTCGCAAGCCGCACAGGCTCTGTCTCCGCAGTGCCTTCAGGCGGTCTGCCTCTGCATTCAACTGGCCTGAGTAGCCCCTTTCAAGGTGAAGGAGCCTGTAGCCGTCAAACTCCAAGCCGCGCTCTCGAGGATTGGAGGCACGGGCCCAGCGCACCCAGACTCAACCACCCGCTTCGCTGGAGACACGGAAGCACCGAGGAACGTTGGGTCTTTTCAAGACTCCCCCTCCATCTTCTCCGCACCACCATGGTAGATTTTTCCTTCCGCCGCCGGGCATCCCTATTCTGTGATGGGCTTGAGATAGATGTTTTTCCAGCGCACGCTCATAGGCGTCTGATTGTTCCCGACGCCATGCACCTGCAGGCCGATGAAACCTTCTGTATTTTTTTTATAACGGCCCTCATCGTAGGCCAAATCGGCAATCTTATTGCCGTTGATCCAGGTCTCGATCTTGCGACCGACAGCTCGGATGCGATAGACGTTCCAGTCATCGTTTTTGAAGTAGTCATGGCTGTTTACGGCCTTGTCTTTGCTCTTCGGCTCGGGGGACTGCCAACCGCCCGCTGACTCCCCATAGATATAGCCGGACTGGCCCGGCCCCTTTTCGATCTCGACCTGCGGCCCGTACACGCGGCCTCCGTATTTATCGCTCTTCTTGTCGGCTTTGAGCTTGGAGCGAATCTGGCAGCCGGAGTTGAAGAATTGGTCGAATTTCACCTCGAAGGTGAGCTCGAAGTTGGCAAAGGTCTCATTGCTGCAGAGAAAGGTGTTGGGGCTCTTGGCAATCGTCGTGCCAACAACGCAGCCGGCATCCACTTTGTAGGTGCCGAATCCACTTTTGATCGACCAGCCTGCCAAGGTCTTGCCATCAAAAAGGGCTTGCCAGCCAGCGGCTTTCTGGTCGTCGCTGAGCGTATTGTCTTGGGCGACGAGAGGCGCTGCGGCGAGCAACAAGATGGAGAAGGTGAGACGGAGAATCATGAGGGAACCTTGTGTTTTTGGCTGGGTTTAGGAAGTGGCAAATTGAGCTTATCAGACAGGCTACTCTGCCTGCGGGCGCAGCATCTTCGGAGTTACAACGGTGGAACTGCCTGGTTTCGGGCTAAGCTCGACGCTTCTTCCTTGGTAGGTGACCCAGGTGGAACCTGCCGAGTTGTTGCCTGCATGGACGACGGCTTCGACCAAGGCGCCGGCCTGCCAGCGAATGTCAACGGTGTAGTCGCCGCGGCCTCGCAGGCCGCTGATTTGGCCGTCGAGCCATTGCGCGGGCAGGGCGGGAAGCAAGGTGAGTTTATGATTATGGCTGTGCAGAAGCATCTCGGCTACCGCCGCGGTGGAGCCGAAGTTGCCGTCGATCTGGAAAGGCGGATGGTTGTCCCAGAGGTTGTCGAGCGTGGAGCGAGTGAGGATTGCGTGCAGGTTTTCGTAGGCACGGGCCCCGTCGGAGAAGCGAGCATACATGCCGATCGTCCAGGCTCGACTCCAACCGGTACCGGCGCCGCCTTTGGCCAGACGGCCGTCGATCGCTTTGATGACGGCATCGCGCATCGCTGGGTCGTCGTCCAGGTTGATCTGGTTGCCCGGATAGGCTCCGATAACGTGGGAGATGTGGCGGTGGCCAGCGTGCTGCTCGCCAAAGGGCTCACGCCATTCCAGGAGGCGTCCGTCTTTGCCGACGTGCGGGCGGTAGATCTTGGGCACGATCGCCTTGATCCTCTGCACAAAGTCGTCGTCGGATTTGCCTAGTGCCGCAGCGGCCTCGACATAATCGTTGAACACCTGCAGGATCATGAATTGGTCGTAGCTGTTGCCGGCCGAGATCGCGGCCTTCTGGGTCTTTCCTGCCTGGTCGGTGTATGTGAAGGTATTCTCAGGCGAAGCGCCCGGCCGTGCCATCAGCGTACCGTCCGGCCCGGGAATCAGCCACGACTCGGTGAACTCAACCGAGGCTGTAAGGATGTCCCAGTTTTCAGCGAGCACCGTGGTGTCCTGGTTGAAGCGATAATGCTCGAGGATGTGGAAGGTCATCCACTGGCCACCGAAGAAGGAGCCTGCCCAACAAGGATTGCTGCCCATCAGACGAGCGCTGCCCCAGACATCGCTGGCATGGCCCATGCACCAGCCTTTCATGCCGAGGCGGCGCGCCATCTCCTTGCCGCTGCTCTGGTACGAGCGAATGAGGTCGAAGAAGGGCGTGTGCAACTCGCCAAGGTGGGTGGTCTCGGCGGGCCAATAGTTCATCTGGATATTGATGTTCAGGTGGTAATCCGAGCCCCACGGCGCGCTTGTGTGGGGATTCCAGAGCCCTTGCAGATTGGCTGGCAGACACCCCGGTCGGGAACTGGCGATGAGCAGGTAGCGGCCAAACTGAAAGTAGGTCTCGATCAGATCGGGGTCGTCGTCTGCCCCTTTCTTGAGACGGTCCAAGCGCGCCGGAATCGACAGCGAGCGGATCTCGTCGGAGGTCTGGCCAAAGTCGGCCTGGACGCGATCGAAGTAGGTTTGATGGTCGGCAATGGAGGCTTGCTTGACTTGGTCGAGTGATTTTCCGGTGAGAGCATCCAGGTCAACTAGAGCTTGGGCCTGCCAGCCGTCGGGCCGCTTCTGAGCGGGCGCCTGACGGTTGAAGTCGGTGGCGGCCGAAAGGTACAGGGTGACTTCGCTGGCCTGCTTGATCTCCAGGGCATCGTCCTGAGCGGTGGCCGGCGTGGGCTGGGCCACGCTCACGCGACTGACAAAGCGGGTGCCAGCATCGCCACTTCCAGAGCTGTTTTTGACGAGCTGAGTGCCCTCGACCTTGGCGCCATCGAGACTGATGCGTAGATCAAGGGGCTTCTCGGCTCTGATCGCCACGACGATGACGTCGTCGGGGGTGCTGGCGAAGACCTCCTGCGTGATGATTGAACCATCTACGAGGGTGTAGGTATTGCGGGCAATGCCGGTCTTGAGGTCAAGGGCGCGGTGGATGTGCTGGAGCTCGGCACTGTTCTGGTAGTGAAGCTGCAGCCAGCCCAGCAGTTGATAGCTGTGGGCATTTTTCTTGTTGCTTCCGGCACCAGAAAGGTACTTTTGGAAATACTGATCGGCAGCCAGGTAATCCCCGGTGGCTTCCAACTCTCTAACTTTTTCCAGGTGTTCAAAGCCGTTCTCAGCCATAAACATCGGCTCTGAGTTTGCCCAGATCGTCTCTTCGTTGATCAAGATTCTCTCTTCTGGGAAGGCGCCAAAGGGCATTGCCCCTAGCCGGCCATTGCCCACTGGGTAGGCTACTTCAAAGTCATAGGCAGTGGTCTCGTCCCAGATGACAAGCGCGTCGGCTGGTGGGTAAGCGACCGGTTGGGTTGGCGCTGGGGCAGAGTCACGGTTTTTTGCGAGATGGTCAGCTACGGTTTTGGCCATGGCGGCGGCTCCTTTAATATTGGGGTGAACTTTGTCTGGGAAGAATTCTGGGTGCTTTTTCAGCGAGGCATAGAGATCAATCACGGGCACGCCCGCTTTCCGGGCAATATGCCCAATGCGCGGGATAATTTCCTGGCGCACGACACTGTCTTTGATGCCCCATTGCTCCGGAAAGACCGGAACGGGGTTGCAGATCCAGACGACAGGTTTGCTCTCGAGGATGCGGAAGCTGTTGATTAGGTCGAGGTAATCGCCTATAAAGCCGATTTTGTGTCGCCAGTTTTGAGGTTTCGAGTCGTTGGTGCCGAGTTTAATAATGACGACATCCGGCTGATACGCTTTCGCGGCCCGATACCGGGCGTGCTTGACATAGGGGGCATCGCCGCGTTTCAGCAGCGTATGGCCACTCACCCCAAAGTTCTGCACGTCCCAGCCCGCACCCAGCATCTTGCCCAGCTGTCCGGGATAGCTGTTGTTGTCTCGGTCGGGAATGCCGTGGCCAAAGGTGATGCTGTCGCCGATACAGGCGACTCGGATCACAGCTGGTCTGGGCGGCTCGCTGCGGGTCAGCTTACCGTCCCGTGAGAAAAACGCAATAGCTTCTCCAGATGCCTGGTTGACGCTGGTCAGGACAACGTTGCGCTCCTCGTCCAGGACTGTCAGCGTGAAGCCGTGTAGGCGCTCATCACAGCAATCGGTGCGGTTGTAAATCTTGATGCTCTCGATCTCCACCGCCCGGCCGAGATCCACTTCCCACCAGGGATTAGCTTCAGTCCTACTATGGGTGACCGAGCGTCTCCCGTAGGTACCATCGATGTTACCGTCCACCGCCAAGGAGCTACCGCCCCCAACTTCAGAGCTGGCCGATGCCTTTTGCCTGAGCGCGACATTCTTCCCGGTCGCAAAGACCTCCACTTCCGCCAGCGACAGGATGCGCTGCTTGCCCGGTAGTTCGATGCGGACGAAACGCCCAGCCGAAGCTGCCTGCGCTACTACGGTTATCAACAGGCAGAGGATGACATATTTTCGCATGAGACTCATCTTATATTCCAATGTTTAGTGACGCTAGAGATGGAGGGAGTTTGGCGAACCGCCCCAGCGCACCCAGACGCAACCACCCGCTTCGCGCCAGGTACCGAGAACACCTCAGTGCCGGCGCGGCGGCCGCTAGTGCGCAGAATGTCGGTTGCCGCATTCTGGTTAGACGGCCCCGACAGCAGACGCTCCGAAACGATCAGGTTTGCGGTGCAGTCGTTGAGCGGCGTTCGCGCCAATGAGGGCACTTGAATGGCAGTAAAGCGGACGCCATAGAGCCCCGTTTCGTAGAGCCGCTCGCGGACGGCAGCGATCCACGCCGGGTCCTCGTCCAAGACCAATAGTGTCAAGCCGCTCTGGCGGGCTAGTTCAAGCACCAACTGGCCACTACCACAGCCGTAGACGACGCACAATCCTCGGCTGCTGGGACTTTGCGCCAAGATCGCGGCCGCGGCTAGCCTGGTGCTGGCTGAGAGCAAAGTTGAGGGCCATCTCAAGTTCGAATATCTCGCTTTTCAGTTCAGTCTCTTCGTATCTGCAGACGATCCGGCAGTGGTACTGCTGCCGCAGCCCAAGTGCGGGAATCGTCACTGCGCGGCGGGTGCCGTCAGCACCGCTCTCGAGCCTGCCGACCACCGCCGTGACCTGCGCATTCCGCACATGCTCTGCGGCGAACTGCCAATGATGCACTGGAGGATTCAAAGAAACCGGCACACTGCCAGGTACCTCCTGCGGGGCACAATGACAGCCGGGAGCTGTGAGGATCAGCAAAGCCATCAAGACAGCGAACGACAAACATCGATTCACAACGGAACTCACGCGACCTCCGACTCCTATGGCTTGCAGCGCGTTCTCGCGCAGCGATTCAGCACAGCGCGGGCGCGCGACGAACAAGATAGCTACGGCGCTTCGCCCCGCAAGCTCGGCGCTCGAACCCTGAGGTTACGACACTTATGCTTACAAGCACTCACGTCGCGAGAGTGAGCCACTCTGAGCCGAATTCCAAGCTTGCTGGTGTGGCAAAGCTTTGGCCATTGCATGAGCCGATTGACGGAGCATGACGAGATCGGCTCTTTGGCTCTTTGGCACTTTGTTACCGGGGCGAGCCCGGGCGATTTCGCTGCGCTCAACTGGAGCTGTTTCGCAGGAAATGTTTGCCATTCTCCTCGTTCCCTCACGCTAAGCGGGCTATCTCAACTCTCGCAGGCTCGCGCACCTCCGCACCGATGGGACACCACCGCGGCATCCGAATCCACTCGTCTAATTGATTCAGTGCGCTCCGCGCGGGTCCTTAGAACGCGGCCTGGACGCCGATCACGAAGATGTCTGATTCAGCATCACGAACACTATGAGTAACTCCCTCTTCCTTCTCGTTGCCGCTGATCAAGTTAAGCGGGACATAGCCTGCGGTGTGAATGTATTCTGCGAATAGTTTTACACTGGGCTGCACACGTGTCGCAATCCCAAGTACAAGCTGGTCCTGACGCTCCCACGGGGCACCAGCCGGACCTGCGACAAAGCGACTGAATTCTACAGACAGATCAACGTCGCGCTCTAACATTGTAGCCGTGTACTTGCCACCAAGATTCCAGCTGGAGACTTCATGAGCAGCAAACTCTGGTATGGTCGGGTTGAAGGTCCCCGGCCAATCATTCACCGTCTGCGCATATTCAGCATGGATCAAAACACGGTCCAGACGAAGCTGGCCGTAGACATCCCACGCCGGGTTCTCCTCTCCGCACGCTTCAAAATGAGTCACCGGAAAATCCTGGCAGTACGCGCTACCGCGCTGATAGGACGCTCCGAACAGCAGGCTGTCGTCTTCACCAAAATCAATCGTATAGTTCCCGTCCAGCACGTAATTATTCAACTGACTCGGGACATTGGTACCATCGACAGGAGTATTATTGGATCGAAACTGAGCGCCCCCCTGAACTGCCATGGCCGAAAGGCTCAGGCCATCACGGATGTAGCCGAGGTTCGCCCCATATGCCAGACCGCCAAAAGCGTGC
>DMTJ01000294.1 GCA_003477185.1 Lentisphaeria bacterium | reverse complement strand
CACTTGCGATTTCCGCAAACGCGTCGGTCACGCTGCGAGGCCTGACCATCAGTGGTGGCCTGGCAACACTTGGCGGCGGAATCTCGGTCGTAGACGCTGGGCTCACTGCCAGCAACGTGCGCATCACGGCCTGTCGAGCCGGGCGCGGAGGGGGGCTCTACGCGAACAACGCAATTGTGTCTGTAAACGACTCGGTCATCGATGGCTGTGATGGCTACATCTCAGAGTCGGGGGCTGGAAAGGGCGGGGCGATCTACGTGCTCTACTCGCCTGCCGGGATCCCAGCAAGTTTTGCGAACTGTGCAATTCATGGCAATCGGGCCGTATATGGCGTCGTGCGCGCCTGGGCCTCAGAGGCCGTGTTTCGGCAGTGCCAGTTTTTTGAGAACCGCGCAGAGTCGGACATCATTGAATTGCAGTCGGCGAGTCATGTGGACTTTGTCGACTGCTTAATTCACTCGAACCAGTCCCTTTCTCGGAGCTGTCTGGCTATCTACAACGAGAGTACCAGCGAGCTTGCCTATTGCACTATCACCGAGAATGAGTCGCTGGGGGATGAGTCCGTGGTTTACGTAGATGTGTGGTCTTCGTTCTCATGCTATAACAGTGCGCTGCAGCGCAATTCGCCCGACAGGCTGGAGGTGCCATCCACCGCCGTATTCGCTGGCTCGGCGCTGTCCACGGCACCTGCTGGGTTCAGAATTATATCTATCGCCGAGGCGTTCTCGAGCAGCAGTGAGGGCGCATACTTCCTTGCGAACACCGCAGCTGCGCCCACTGAGTTTATCGGCCTCGGCGTGAGTGCAGGGCCTTCTTATGTGGTCGCTGAGAACGTCCGGCGCTGCTTTGCTGCGGAAGAAACTCCGGCAGCGGTGTTAAACGCGGGCTACGGCTATCCATTCGGTATCTTGGGGAGCCTGAAGGTGGCAACTCTGCCGGAATGGACGGCGACAGGAACAGGCCAGCCGTCTCGCTGGTATATGCTTGAGGAATCGGCAACGATGGATTTTTCCGCGTTCAGCAGTCGGACGATTGGCCCGCTTACGGCGGTAAGCAGCGCTGTCGGGATTCCAGAGCCGACGGAGGCCGGACTGTTGCTACAACGGCTGCGCAGCTCCGCGCCGCTGGGGAACAGCGTGGCGATCAGGCTGGAAGATAATGCGCAGGCAGCAGTGGTGGGCGTTCGCGTGGACCTACTCGCCGCGGATGGAACGGAGTGGTATGGCGCCGGCGTTTCAGATGCGCAGGGCCAGGCAATCATGCAGAATGTGCCGGATGGATCGTACACGGTCCTGGCGGGAAGCGTGAGCGCCGACTACGTCTCCACCTTTTTGGGCAATGCAGGCGCGGTGGGGGCGGCGACTACTTTTGACCTGCGCAGTGGCTCACGTGCGACTGGCACCATCACGCTGGCCGGCGGCAACCGCATCGAGGGCCACGCGCGCATTGCGGGGACCGCGACTTTTCTGCCGGATGTAGCGGTGGTCATTTACGATAGCTCAGATACGCCAGTGAAGAGCGCGGTGACAGACGCGGTTGGCAACTACTCGATCGGGGGGTTACCCAACGGTACGTATCGTGCGCTCGGCCAGAACTCACCCGCATACTCAGATTCCTACTACTTTAATCAGGCGGACCTGGCCAGCGCAAACGGTGTGGCTGTTTCGGGTAGCTCGACAGTGAATAGCGTGAATCTGAATCTTGGAGCCAAGCTGGCGATCACCGGCGAGGTGACACTGCCTGACCAGGGAAACCTGTTTCAGATTACCGTGGTGTTGTACGATGCGTCGACGTTTGAAGAGCGGTCCTTTACATTCTGTGATTCGCTCGGGCAGTACACGCTGTATGCGAGCCCCGGCACGTATATTGTCTCTGCCGGAGAGGGATCTTCCTATGTCGTGACCTACAGCGCCTCGCTCACGGTCACGAGTCAGCCGGTTACGGGTCAGGATTTCATCCTGTCGCAGGGCGGCACCATCTCTGGACGGATCACAGACTCATCGGCCGTCCCGTTGAGCGGTATCTACGTGGACATCTACGAAACGGACGGGACAACCTATGTGACTTCGGCGCTGACCGGCGCGAACGGTACCTATACTACGCCGGAGCTTGGCGCAGGCGACTATTTTGTGCTTGCCTACGGAGATCCAAGCTATACGAATTTGTGGTATCCGGGGACGTCGAACCCCACGTCAGCCACCACAGTTGGCGTCGTCGCCGGGCAGGATACGCCCAACATCAACATCGCTATTTCGCTCGCCCGGTAGGGAGCCGCAGCTTATGTATCGCCTTTCTTCTCTTTCTCAGTTGCCGGATGTCGGGCTATCGCGCTGTGCGATCACCTGCGGGGTCTTCGATGGCGTCCATGTGGGACATCAGTCTATTCTGAAGCAGCTGCACGAATGCGCCACGGAAACCGATGCGTTCCCGGTGGCAGTGACGTTCGACCCACACCCACGCGCGGTGCTGCGACCGGAGGCAGCACCGCGACTGTTGTTCTCGATCGACCATCGGCTAGATTTTCTAGAGGACGAGGGGGTGAAGGCGGCGGTGACCCTGCGTTTTGACCGCGAGCTCTGCGCGCTTTCTGCTGCGGAGTTCGCAAATCAAGTGTTGGGCCCGGCCGGGCTGGAGATCGCTGCGATTTGCGTGGGGGACAGCTGGCGGTTTGGCGCCAAGGCATCGGGGACTGTCGCAGACCTCCGGCGCTTCTTTCCGGCCGCCAAGGTGGTGGGCGTCTCAGAAACTGAGCTGACGGACGCCGTGGTCAGCAGCACCAGAATTCGCGCAGCGGTGCAGGCCGGTGACCTGCCGCAGGCAGAACAGCTGCTGGGGCGGACTTTTTCCGTGCGTGGCACGGTCGTGCGGGGGAAGGGGCTCGGGCGGACGCTGTTGGGCTGTGCCACGGCAAATTTGCACCTGACCGATTACGTAAGCCCGCCAAAGGGGATCTACGCTTGCGAGGCGTCGCTGTTCCCGGAAGATGGGAGGCGAGAACATGCGGAGAGGCACGCCGCAGCGGTGTACATCGGGCATGCGCCAACAGTATCAGCAGGGCAGCCTTTGACGCTCGAGGCACATCTGTTTGATTTCTCCGAGGACATTTACGACCGTACGATCGAAGTAAAGTTCTTGAAACGACTACGGAATGACGAACGTTTTGACAGCCTCGAGACGTTGCGCGCACAAATTCAGCGCGATCTGCTTGAGGCGCGCCAGGTCCTGCATAGAGCAGGTGTATGTAGCCGACCACTGACCGCGGAGTTGCCATGAAGATCCAATGTCCACATTGTGAAGTTGTGATCGAGACGCCCTTGAGAACCTTTGGGCAGAAGATCCGCTGCGCAAACTGCCAGGGAGTGACCCTTGTTCCGCTGCTGCGGGTAGCGCCCACGGTGGTGATTCACAAGTACGTGATCAAGTCGAAACTACGCGAGTCTCCATTTGGGGCGCGCTTTCTGGCAAGACATCTTGAACATGGCTATGACCTGGAACTCACGATCTTTCCAGATGACATCGCCAAGCTACCAGGCTTCTCGAACTCTTTCGGCGCGATCTCCAAGCGAGTGGCGGCTCTTGAGCATCAGAACCTGATGCGCTCCGCGGGACTCGGGAGCGACGATGAGATTTTCTATTGCCTTTGCGAGCATGTGGACGGTGAAAATCTGCGGGCGCACTTGGATTCCTGCGGGCCACTGGCACATGTGGCGGCGGTGAATCTCTGCCGGAGCGTCGCTGTCGTGCTGCAGTACGTGCAGGAAGAGATTGGAGAGTGCCACGGTAATGTGAAGCCAGCAAACATCATGGTGGATACGGATGGTGTCGCGAAGCTGAGCGGATTGGCCACCTCAATCTACTCCAGGAGGCATGGGGGAGATGACGTCGTCGGTACGCCATACTACGTGAGTCCTGAGACACTGCTGGGGCAGCCGCTGGATTTACGGAGTGATATTTTTAGCCTTGGCTGCACGCTTTATCACTGCATTACGGGCGTGCCACCCTACCGCGGTGGAAGTCCGAGGGATGTTGCGCATCGGCGGCTTACCGAAACTCCTACTCCGATTTCCGAGTTGGCACCTGGCGTGCCAGAAGAGACGCTGTGGGTGATTGAGCGAATGATGGCCCGCAGCCTTGCGGACCGCTATTCGGACTACAGGTCCCTGCTGGCTGATCTGGTCTAGTCAGGGTCCCCGTGCTCTTCGTCTTGTTTTTGGACGAGACCCCTGCGGAGTTGTCACAAAGTCAATGCGTCATCCTGCTTGCAAGTCGCGAGTCCTAAGACAGGCAAAGACACCGAACAGTCTCCGCTTCAGTTGGTGCTACCACAGCGTGACGTTCAGATGCCTGCTCTCGCCTTTGCTGCTGAGAAGGCGACGTAGAATGCGAGGGCAATGGGCAGACCGAGCATCACACCAGCGGCCACGATGAACGGCAGGCCAATGGTGGCTGAACTGCTGCCATAGGAGATCACCGTATTTTTCCCGGAGTCGGAACTCAGCCCAATGCGGTTGCCCGCGATGGTGATGGTCCAGTCATACTTTCCAGCGCTCCTGGGGAACTCGCTGCTGGCGAATGCAGAAAGGCAACCAAGAACGACCCAGACAAGCGCCCAGCTCCGAAGCCGGGGCACTATGCTTCGTCTGCTGGCGGCTTGGCTGCGGTCTCTGCAGACTCTGTGGCCGCGATTGCTTCTGGCTCTGGCTCTGGCTCTGCCTCTACGCTGTCTTCTGATTCGCTGGAACTCATGCGCCTGTCTATCTGCCCCTTGCTCTGCAAACCAAGCAGCTCACGGATCGCTATTACGTCCATGGTCTCGTTTTGGAGGAGGGCTTTGCCGAGTGCTTCAAGTTGGTCGCGATGATCGGACAGGAGTTTTCTGGCGCGCAAGGCGACGCTGTCGACGATGGCTTTGATCTCAATATCGATCTCTCGTGCGGTAGCCTCGCTAAGCTCACTTTTGCGTCCCATGTCCCGACCGACAAAAACTGGCTGCTCGCCGGAATCATAGGCAAGCATGCCCATCTTATCGCTCATGCCAAACTGGCAGACCATGCGCCGGGCCAGCTGGGTGGCTTGCCGAATATCCATGGCAGCCCCGCTCGTGATCTCGTTGAAAATGAGCTGTTCGGCAAAGCGTCCGCCCATCAGCACGGTCAGCTCATCAATCATTTCCGAGCGGGTCTGGGTGTACTTGTCGCGCTCCGGGAAATGGATGGTGGCACCGAGAAAGGAGTTGCCTCTGGGGATGATGGTAACTTTGTGCAGTGGCGTGGCATGCTCGCAATAGAGGCAAAGCAGCGCATGTCCGGCTTCATGGTAGGCTGTGACTTCCCGATCTCGCTCATCTACCTCACGGCTGCGGCGCTCCTTGCCCCAACAGACTTTGTCACGGGCTTCCTCAAAATCACTCATCGCCACAGCCTCTTTGTTCTGGCGGGCAGCCAGCAGCGCTGCTTCGTTGATAATGTTTGCCAGGTCGGCACCGCTGAATCCCGGGGTGCCGCGTGCCACGACAGGGAGATCCACGGTATCACTCATTTTTATCTTCTTGGAGTGTACCTTGAGAATGCCCAGGCGTCCTTTTACATCCGGAAGGTCGACATTGATCTGACGATCGAAGCGGCCGGGGCGCAACAGAGCGGGATCAAGTACATCTGGTCGGTTGGTGGCAGCAACAACAATGACCCCGGTGTTGTTCTCGAAACCGTCCATTTCCACGAGCAGGGCGTTGAGCGTCTGTTCGCGCTCGTCGTGGCCACCGCCCATGCCGCTGAACCGAGAACGGCCGACAGCGTCAATCTCGTCGATAAAGATGATGCATGGCGCATTCTTTTTTGCTTGTTCGAACATGTCACGGACGCGGCTGGCGCCGACACCGACGAACATTTCGACGAAATCCGAGCCGCTGATGCTGAAGAAGGGGACCTCAGCTTCGCCAGCGATGGCGCGGGCTAGCAGGGTTTTGCCGGTCCCTGGGGGACCCACCATCAGCACGCCGCGGGGCAAGCGGCCGCCTAGCTTGTGGAATTTTGCCGGATCTTGCAGGTACTCGGCGATCTCTGAGACGTCTTCGAGGGCTTCTTCGATGCCGGCGACGTCGCTAAAAGTGACGCGCTCTGCGGTCTGATTTAGCTTAGCCCGGCTCTTACCGAACTGCATGGCACCTTTTCCTGCGCGATTTAGCTGCTTACTAAAGAACCACCAGGCGATGATGATGAGCAAGACAAAGGGCAGGCTCGAAAGGAAGATCTTGACGAGCGTATTGCCTTGGGTCACGGGCGTCCATTGGACGCCTGATTCCGTAAGCAGAGCATCGAAGCGTTCACTCCAAATTAGCTCTGCTTGGAATTTGATGCCTTCAGCTGCGCCCTTCTCGAGGTACTCGCCCTCGGCAATTAGTTTTCCCTCAGTGGGGTCTTTGAGGAGAGTGACTTCCTTGATCTCATCCTTTACCAAGCGCCGCTCGAATTCGGACTGGCCTATACTTTCTGCTTTTCCTTGACGATTGGTTAGGAAAATTACAAAGGCAAACAAAGCGATAAAGCCGATGATATAGATGAAGAAGCCAGGAACGGCAGAGCCGGGGCGGTTCTCGCTGCGGCGACGTGATTCGCCGCGTTTGTTATTGTCGTCCATGCGTGGGATCCGGTGAGCTATTCGGGACGTAAGAGAAGGAATACCATCACAATCACAACTACGGTGAGTAGGAGGGCAATGATGAGAAACACTTTGTTGGCGAGGGGACTTGCCTTCTTGTGAGTCTTGTGATTGGCGTTGAGGTTGGACAATTCGGTGATGCCCATCGCCGGGTTTGTTTCAAGTGAAATATTAGTTCTGGTTTCAACGACACGAGCTTCCGTGGAGTTCGGGTTGTCGAGCATGAGTTCGACTTCACCCACCTGGAGAACATCACTGTGCTTGAGTTCGTGCTCGCCGGTAAAGCGTGCTCCATTGACTCTAGTACCGTTTGAGCTCCCGAGATCGACGACTTTGTACTCGCCGTCGTTGTAGTGAATTTCGGCATGGCTTGAGGAGATGGTAGAGTCGGGGATGCAAATGTCCGCGGCTTCGACCCTTCCAATCGTGTACATGCGTTCTCTCAATTCAAAGGACTGCCCGCGCAGTTCTTTGGAAAGTACAACGAATTTGGCTTGTGGCATAAGATCCTGCGTGGTTATCTAAATGCATCGCGTGCATGGTTGCGCGCATACACGCATCGAATTGACAAACGGCTACTATACGATCAGACACCTTATCGTCAAGATTGGTTCCGCTCTACCGTGCCACGTGTGCGTAGATGGAGTAGGGTACTAGGCAGGAGAAGCGAGGATTAGAGGCGAGTATCGGAGGCAGATGGAGACTGATGTAGATCGGCTGAGGCGCGCGTGCACGTGGCGCCTGCTGCTTTTGGCAGGTGTATTTTCGCTGGTGCCTTTGATGCTCGCCGGGCGGCTATGGTCGATCCAGGTGACGCAAACTGCTACCTACAAGGCGCAGATTTCGAAGCAGACCTTCCGGCGAATTCGGCTGGCGCCGGTGCGTGGCAGAATCTTCGCCGCTGATGGCGCACTGCTCGCTGATAACGAGCCTAGCCATGATGCGTACCTGCACGTGCACGAGATGCGGCAGCGCCCAGTCAGTTCCTACCGAGCCACGAGGGATCATCTGCGTGAGGTGCGGTCACAGCTTGAGCGGACAGTGGGCCGAGCGGTGGCGGTGACCGACACGCAACTACTGGCCGCGATCGGGACGCGCTCTAGCGGCGAACTGACGTTTTATCGTACGCTTTCTCCGGAAAATGTGGCGCGATTGCGGCAATCTGGGCTGCCGGACGGGTTTCGCATTGCGCGCCAGCTGGGAGCTGTCACACTGGTGTGTTCACTGACTGAATGTCGCGTGCCGGGCAAAGGCGCGAGGCAG
Organism: Lentisphaeria bacterium; assembly: GCA_003477185.1. Taxonomy (GTDB): domain Bacteria; phylum Verrucomicrobiota; class Lentisphaeria; order JABSQK01; family UBA12247; genus UBA12247. The sequence continues at coordinate 6,049 of DMTJ01000294.1, read as the reverse complement.
GCGACAGCAGACTACATATACGCGACGGTGCAGGATATAGGCAGTCTGATTGAACGAGTCCCGACTGTGGGAATTCGTGAGATAACGAGGCACATGCGGGTACGGCCCGCGCTGCGGTTGCCGATTTTTCGCAATTTGGTGGACCATGAGCTGGCTGTGCTCCAAGAGCAGATGCCGGGGATCGCTGGGCTGGACTTGAATACTGGGCTGGGGCGCGTGTATCCAGAGCGAGATCTTGCGAGTCATCTGCTGGGATGGGTCGGGCGACGAGACCCCGCCACCGAGAGCGAGCGAAATGAATTTAATTACTGGCTGCCGGAGTTGCATGGCCGAGCGGGCCTGGAAGCGGCGTTCGATGATCAGCTTGGCGGTCAGGGCGGGATGGAGTTTGTGAAGGTAGATAGTACGGGCTTCTTCTACGAATCTGTGGGCAAGGATCCAGCCCAGCGGGGCGCAGATTTGCATCTGACGATCGACAGCCGCGCGCAGCGCATTGCGCAGTCGCAGTTGTCTGGGCTTCGTGGCGCTTTGGTGGCGATGGATGTCGATTCGGGAGCGGTGCTCGCATGTGTCTCCGCGCCTGGTTTTGACCTGATGGGGCTGCAGAGGGAATCAGGGTATGGCGAGATATTGGCCGCACCAGGCACGCCGCTACGCAACCGGGCCGTGCATGCGGATTACGCTCCAGGCTCGATCGTGAAGCCGCTGGTGGCGCTCTGCGCTCTCGATCATGGAGTCATCGACCCCGCGACGGAGTTTCCTTGTCCAGGGTACTATGCGTTTGGGGATGGCAGCAGGATCAGCTGTGCGGTGAAGAGCGGGCATGGATCATTGACGGTGAGTCAGGCACTCGAACGCTCGTGTAACCCGTTCTTTATCGAAACCGGTCTGAAATTAGGGGTAGACCGGCTCGAGGCAACGATGCGGGAAGCGAATATCGGAGAGCTCCCTGGCCTTGAGGTCTCGCGCCGCTGGTCGCGGGGGCGCCGGCCGTCGCGCACGGCGTTGAAACGCCAGCTTGATCGCAACTGGCGCGCCTTTGATACGGCGCTGGTCTCGATGGGGCAGGGCTTTATTAATATCAGCCCTCTGCAGGCCACCGTGGTCACAGCGGCTATTGCTAACGGTGGCCACGTTCTCAAACCCCGGCTGGTCGAGGCGCTCAGGGATGACAAGGGACCGATTGAGATTTGGCCGCGACAGTTCACCGGCAAGATCGATGCGGCACCCGAACATTTTGCCCTGATTCGCGAGGCGATGAGGAGTGTGGTTGTGGGAGCGGCCGCGACAGCGCCCAGCGCGCGATCGGAGATTGTGCAGATCGCTGGGAAGACCGGTACGGCTGAGATCGGGCCTCGGGATGCGCGACGTAAGAATACGTGGTTTACCTGCTTTGCGCCGTACGACCGGCCGCGCTACGCGGTGACGGTGCTGGTAGAGGATGGGCAGTCTGGCGGGGGAACGGCGGCACCGATTGCGCGCAAGTTTTTAGAGGAGTTTCTGCAGCTTCAGAGAGCTGAGCTCGCGGCAGATTGAACAGGCTCAGGGATTTCCCTCGTCTTCGTCCTCGAAAGGGACAGTTGTCGCCGTGTCCACGACTCCTCGGCGGGCCAGATGGAAGATAGAGGTGGGCGATTCTAGGTTGCCACGCCGTCAACCTCCCGCGTCGAACTCTCTCCTCAACCCAATCTGATACGAGGTGCGTAGGAGGATGAGGGCGAGGTCGATCGGTACCGTTTCCATTTTCCGGGCCGTGCGGATGATCCTCGCTCAGGCGCAGTTCCCGGATCAAGATCGCTGAGGCTTGGCCGCCAGAGCTCAGACGTCCCTGCGTAAACCCGACCGTTCCTTTGCCAGGAAATAGACACTGATTTGCGAGCAGTCCTTTTTCGGAGTCGTGAATGTCCAACATCCAACAAGGAATTTACAATGTCCAAGACATGGAATACCTACTCGACGCTCTTCATTTGACAAGTGGAAATTCCTTGTTGGCTGTTGGACAATTACTTGGGACAACGGTCTGAGTTCTGGGCCGCAGAAATGCACGGCAACTCAACGCCTGGAGGAAAGGCGGCCTCAGTCGGGAACCTTGCGGCAATTCTCCCCGATTTCTTTGAGGTTCGCAGAGAAAAGTTGGCTTCCTGATTGGAGTCGGTCCGCAGCTTTGCGCCGAATCACCAGCAGTTCCGTCACCTCGTTGTAGCGCACTGTAGCTGTGCGCGGGACACCAAGAAGCAGCGAAATCTCGCCAAAATAATCCTAGGGGCCGAGTTCGCAGATCGTTTCTTCTTCCTCGTCACTGCCAGCCACGACGCGGACGGAGCCATTTTTGATCACGTATAAATCTCTGCTGTTATCGCCCTTTCGCACCACCTATTCGTCCTCTTCCAAGACCATGGTCTCGACGAAGGGGATGGTGACACGTAATCGCTCCGGATGCAAGTCTCGAAAGATCGGGGTCCTGGCGAGTAACCGAAAGCACTCCCGAACGAAGCCGATAATCATGAACAGAACCACAATCAGGACGATCTGGTCCATGTAGTACTCAGGGACATTCCCGCGAGCAGGGAAGATGTATTGATCCAGCGCTGTCGCCGCGAGGATCAAGCTGCAGAACGTGATCACTGCCAGCAACCCCAGTACCTAAAGGCGACGTAGGGGCAAGGGTAAAGCTGCCAGTGCGCGGGCGAATAGATCGGAACCTGGGATATCAAAGCTAGTACGCTTTTTCCGGGGGTGTGGGGCATCGGCATTTTCTGGATCAGACGCCAAAAAGCCGGCAGCCCACAGCCGCTTGACCATTGTAATGAGGCACTGCAGGATCAACGTTCGGCGGTGAATTAGATACTGTTGGCAGATGCTTTCCACCGAGTTCTCACCGGTGCAGAGGCCCCAGAGATTGCGCTCCTGTTCCGACATGATGACCACGTCCGGAAGATCGTCATGCAGTAGCAGGTAGCTTGCCTGAGGCTCGTCGCGTCCTCGACCCACGATGCGGACGCCATCGATTGGGCGAGGTCAGAAGGTCTACGGATTGAACAACTCTTGCATCTAGGGTGCGTCGAAGCCAGCGGGCAACGGAAGTGGTTGAGGGTGCAAGAGCCCGGTCACAATCTACTCTTCCTTTCGCGTGGAAGGCTCCAGTTTTTTATGCTCGCCATGCCAGAAGTCATAGCCTCCGGTGCCTTTTCCGCCCATGTAGTTGGGCCAGCTCTGGCGCGTCTCGACGGCTCCGTTCACGAACAGGAAAAGCGCTTGGTCGCCGATATGTCGAGCGTAGGGCAAGCCAAGTGCTGGTTGCGTGCCGAGCGCATCGGCAAACGTAGCACCGGTCATGCTGAAGCCAGAGACCGTGGTGTCATACGCGAAATCATGGAAAAAATTTCCGCCAGCAGCGTCTGCCAACAGGACCGTGGCGGAAGGGTCGAGCAGACCTTGGTATTGCATTTGGTAGAACTGATCGTACTTCCCCTGCCATTCATTGGTCAGTTTGCTGGAAATGTGCTGATTGATGCCATAGGTGCTTCCCCGCCAAAAGGCCTCCGCTTCCTGGCTAGAGTCATGGGATACAAGGTTCTGTGAAGGGCAGGCGAAGGCGCCTGCCGGGGCCACTCTTTGATCCACTGTCAGGCCATCCATGGCCGCAACCGCATTGACCCAGCCATCTTCCCACGGGGGCAAGCCCTCGTAGGTTCTCGAATACAGGTTTAAACCCTTATGGAGCTGTCGAAGATTATCCTGACACGCGGCAATCTGACCGTGCGCAGTCACTTTGATGATCGTCGGGAGAAACAGGGAGCCGATTGACAGTAGCACCGTGACCACGATCACCAGCTCAATAAGGTTAAACCTGCGTCTGCTCATTCAGCATTTTCCGGAAGATAGTCCGCCCAGGAATTTGGCGTCTCGAAAAGTCGAAGCCGCGCGATCTTCAAGGACCGCGGAATGACCCCATTGAGCTGCTCATAGCACCAACAGGCGATATTCTCTGCGGTGGGAATGAAGGGCACCACAACGACCCGAAACTCTTCATCGCACGATTCGTAGAAGGCTCGCATCGTGGTATCCGACTCGGCCAGCATGAACCCGTGGTCCAGCACATCGTGAATGTGCTTGGTGAGCGCAGTTTTCAGGTCGCCGAAGTCATGCACCATGCCTTCTGAACTATCCCCCTGCGTGGCAATCACAGCCCCGCGCACGGTCAGCTCAAGCCGGTAGCGATGGCCATGAGGATTTCGACACTTACTCTTGTGATTGGGCACACGGTGTCCCATGTCCCACTCGATAATTCTGGTGATTTGTGTAGTTCCGTTCATCAGTCCCGCACATTGCGTTTGAAGAATGTCGTACCCTACGCGGCAAGCCGCCGTTCGCAAGACCGGACCATCAACCTGTCGATCCTGAATGTCGCCAAGCTAAAGCACGTAAGCTTGTGGCCGGAGCTGGTTGGGACTCATCCACGTCCTCTGGCCGTTGCGCATCAGATCACGCACACCGCCGATGTGCAGGCCAATCACCTCCACATCCGGCTTCTCGTCTCGCTGAAGCAGAAACTCACCGCCAGGTCCGACCACATAGCTGCCACCATTGTGTCGGCTGGTATCGTTTACCAACTCGATAAACATCTGGTTCCCCGCGGCACGACATTGTTTGAATCGCTCGCTATGAGCTCAGATTACATCACACTCAAGGTCTTGGGTTTCCCCAGCCATCGGGCAGACCACAAGTTCCGCCCCGAACTGCTTTACTCCCCTTGTTTGAGCGTTCGACCGATTGTTTCCCCCAGTCCGAGGGAGCGGTGCGCTCCTTGGTCGCTAAAGTTGTGACCTTCCAACGTTAGACGTACACCCTTGCAGAGGGACTGTTTCGCTTCGCGGGGCTGCCTGTGGCGGTCTCTCGTTCCGAGCGCCGCCATTAAAAACTGAATGGCTCGAAACGAGGCTGCGGTGTGGCTCATAGTGGTTCACTCGGTGCATTGTGTTGAGTCTGTCCCTGCTCGGGTGCGTGCCGCTTCGCCTGCTTAGCTGGCTTGCGGACATTGGCATTCGACCTGCTTGGTACTGGTGCACAGTTTTTTAGAACCAACCGGAGAGGCCCAGAGATGGACAAGCCAAGCAACCAGAAACCGCAACTGATCAGGCTCGAAGACCTGCTACCCAAGGCAAATGTCAAGGGCAGCGGATCTGGCGGCGTGATTTTCGGGGCTGAGCGCAAGCAGCGCGATCAGTCCACCAACAAGTAACCCCAAGAGAGAGACCATGAACTCCTTAAAACGAAATTACTTTAGCATGACCGAAATCGTGCTGGCGCTAATCGTCGTTGTCGCAGGCATCGTCGTGATCATGGGCCTGATGCCCGTGGGCATGAAGGCGCACAGCGAGGCAATGGCACAATCAAATGCGGCAGATTCCGCTGAACAGTTCCTCCACTATGTGCGCAGTGAAGTGCGGGCAGACTGGGCCTTCATCAATGCGTTCCCCGACAGCAAGCCAGGTCCGAATGACGGACCACTGCTTGACGGCGGAGTTGGCGTAGCCGCAGCGTCTGCCGCGGATATGATTTGGAGCAGTGACGACCTGCTGCCTGGTGCAGCTGCTAAGATCAGCTTCAGCGCCATGAACCTAGACGATGACTGGGATCCTGAATTTCACACCTCAGGCGTATTCCGTGTGCAGCAAATGACGGGCGAGAAGGTGGACTTCAGTGCCGGAATGCTGGCTTGGAAGACAGGCGCTGCCTACAATGACGACGCCGATGAGGCGATGAGCTTCTTCATCAATGTCGAGGTGAGTTGGCCCATTACGGTCGATTATGCAGCACGCGATCAGGCGATGTTCATGATCGAAGTGTTCAAGCCGCAACGCACGGACATGGCCCAGTTTACTGGTGGAAAGATCTGTACCATGATTGATCTGGCTGCGGGGACCTCAATCGAGGGCCAGGGCGTGATCGACGAAGCGTTGATTGTGACTGCCTCGACCGCAACCGGTGTAGCCCTCCTGCAGGGTCAGGAACCGTTCCTGTTTACCGCGCCCAACAGCGGCAACAG
>DMTJ01000175.1 GCA_003477185.1 Lentisphaeria bacterium | reverse complement strand
GTCGACTACAGCTTCAACGTCGTCGAGAATCCGGTCCACGTCCGTGATCTCCACGCCACGGCCCTACATCTACTCGGCATCGAGCACGAACGCTTCACGTACCGCTACCAGGGACTCGACTTCCACCTGACCAGCGTCGACGAGGCCAAGATCATTCACGAGATTCTGCGCTAGCTATGCGGCCGCCAAGTCGAACCACGAATGGACATAGTGCGGGCTTTGCCCGGAAAACTACGCTCTCGCTGGCATTTACGGGCCCGGCAAACGAGGTGAACGTCGAATCAGGCGGTCAGGCTCTGCCCGTTACGATCACGCAGGAAGAGAGCCGGGTCTTGATCAAATTTGCAAACAAAGTGGTGCTTGACGCCGGCCAGCAGATCAGGGTCAGCCTCCTGTAGGGCGCCATCCCGTAATTTTGATTACGGGTGTCATGTTGCATCCGATTGCATTGGCCTACTGTCCCCAGCGGGGATCTGAGTTGGCTGCCTGCGCGCCATGGTGTTGGTATGGCCAGAAAGTTTGCCCAGAATACCACGATAGCCGCCACGGTCACGCACCGTGACCTGTTTTTCTAGCTTGGCAGAAATCACCGGCATTGCGCCGAAAAAGCCGCTTGATGGCAAAATCTTGCTGCCGCTGATCAACGGCAGTGTCACAGAGCTACATGCGGACGAGCCCTTGTTCTGGGACTCCGGCAGTCAAAAGAATTGGGGGTTCGCCAGAGAAAATGGAAGCTTGTTTATCGCCCAGCAGTCAAGCAGTAAAAGCCTATGAGTTGGCTGAAAACGGGCTGGTGACACCAGAGTTTCGGATCGTGCCGATCTTCAACGGGCTGCAGCTTTACGATCCTGAGGCCAATCCTGGTGAATCCAAGAATCTGGCCCATCAGCATCCCGAGAAAGTCGCCACATTGACAAAGCGGCACACTATCTGGCGTGCGAAAATGGCCAACCCGATTAAGGGAAAGGGCCGAAAATAGCCCCGGCGACTAAAACATGCTGCCCATGCCCGTGCCCGATTGCCGCATACCAAGAGCTGAATTAACGATCAGGTGAAGCGATGCTGCAGTCCGCTCATTTCCTAGCTTTCTTTTCCCGTTTCTTTTTCTCTCGAGCTTGGGACTTCGTTACCGTCTTTTCTTCCCAGGGGATCGAGCGGTCGAAGAGTCTGCCATAGCGCTGGTAGTCGTTGTAAGCCACGGCTTGATCTTTCCAGTGCGCAAGCTCGGTTTCGTAGTTCTTGCGCATTGCTTCGAGCATCGGCCCCGCCTCGGGGTTGCTTGCGAGATTGGTCATTTCCAACGGATCCTTTTTCAGGTGGAACAGCTCCTCAGTTGGCTTCATTTTGTCATCGCCGTACCACCAGTAGGTGTACTTCCAGGCCTTCGTAAGGACGGTGAGGCTCTTGGTCGGGTTACTCCCCCAGACGTTCATAAATGCTAGTTGCTCACGGACGTCCGTGCTTGGATTTGACAGCAGCGGTAGCAGGCTCACACCGTCCATATTGGCAGGCTGCGGAAGCCCGGCAAGCTCCAGAATTGTCGGCGCAAAGTCGATGTTTCCGGTCAGGGCACCGGAGCGCAGCTTCTTCTCGGCAGATGGGCTTCTCGAATCGTAGATCATGAGCGGTGCCCGAGCCGATTCTTCGATGGGCAGCACTTTCGAGCCATAGCCATGAGCACCACAGAGGAAGCCGTTGTCGCTGGTGTAGATGATGACCGTGTTGCCAGCGACGCCTTGGCTCTCGAGTTCCTCACGAATCATACCCACAGCCACATCGATAGCATAAATCTGCTGATAATATAGGGCCATGACGCCGTCGTAGTCGGTATCGTAGTCCCAGCTTTCGAAGCGGGGGTACTGGCGGCCCTGCTTGCTTTGCTCCGAGAAGTGCTCGCTGGCCTGGCGCCCATAATTGGCGGGCTTGGTGAAGGTCTTCCCCGCATAGATGTGGTCGTATTCAGGATCGGGCGTCACTGGCCGATGCGGCGCCTTAAAGCTAATGGAGAGACAGAAGGGCTTGCCCTGCTGCACTGACTCGCGAATTACATCTTGGCCAAAGGCGCCATAAGAGCGCGTCGCATGCGGATAGTCCTTGGCGTATTTTGCCATGGATTTGTTTCTGGCAGTTGCGTAGGTCGTCTGTCCAGGCCCGCCGCCCCAGAAATCGAAGTCAGACTCGCAGAGATCTTTGCCAGTCACAACGAACCCAAATTTTCCGGCGAAAGCGGTCAGATAGCCAGCTTGGCGCAGCAGCACAGGGTAGGACTTTGCCCAAACCTCTGGCTTCATGTTGCCATGATCAAAGTTCGTGCCGGTCTTGTACTCGTACATGCCGGTGAAGACGTTAGCTCGGCTGGCCATGCAGATGGCGGTGGTGTTGTAATGGCGATCGAAGATGACGCCATCATTCCCCAACTTGTCCATATTCGGCGTCACCACCTCCGGATTGCCGTAGCAACCGACAGAGCTGACATTCTGGTCGTCCGCCATCAGGTAGACGATATTGGGGCGAGTGTCAGCGGCAGGCTTAGCAACCGCCAGCCCCGCCAGAAAGGTGATCGCCACGAAGAAGGTGATAATCCATTTCATGGACTTGGGTTCCGCAGTTGGTTAGATTCGTGGACTTACAGAATCTACTGCGAAACCGCCTGATCCGCGCCATAGCTTGGCCCGTTTGGGATGAGCATGGTTCACGATTCGTCGAATCTCCTAGACTATGGGATTCCAGTCATCGTTATCGAGCACGTCGCCGATTTCGAGCTGCTTGAGAATCACCGGAGGCAGAATGTTGGGGCTGCCGTTGAAGGTGCTGCCAATCGGCATATAGGCGCAGGTCATCGCAACGCGGCGACCACGTGTCATGTTGGCGCCGGCGCCGTGCGCGGTCAGCCCATTGTGGAAGCTGCAGTCGCCTGCTTTCATGGGCACAGACACAGGATCGACTGCGGTCATCTTGGGATAGATCTTGAAGAGGCCAACGAGATTCTGCCCAATAGCGATATTGTCGAAGTTGGCCAGACGATGCGAGCCCGGCACAAACCACATATTGCCGTTCTCCGGCGTGGCATCTTCGAGGGCAATCCAGATACTGAGCGCGTGGCGTGACCGAAACGACCAATAGGGATTGTCGAGGTGCCAGGCAGTGGGGTTGCCGTAGGGCTCTTTGATCAGGGCTTGGTCGTGCCAAACGCGGAAGCCTTCGACCGGACCATCGTCGTCATCGGCGGTAATCTCGTTGGCGCGCTCAAGCGTCGTGAGCATGCGCCCCAACTCGGGGTGCAGCATGTAGCGCTTGACGGTGTCACTGATGCGCCAGAGGTTGAGCTTCTGGGTAAAAACGCTGTCGTAGTAGCTGTCACCATCGGTCATGGTCTGGCTGTCGTCGCGGCTGGCGATCTTGTTCTTGCCCATGTCAGAAATCGCGTCCAGGACGGCACCCTTCAGTTCTGTTACTTCGTCCGGACTCAGGAAGGCGCGGTGGGGCACAAAGCCATCTCGGCCATAGGCGGCGATTTGTTCGTCGGTGAGCGTGAAATTCATCGTAAGGTTCTGCTTGAGGGTTGGTATTCTGGCTTTCAAAGATAAGAGTATAAGCCATGTATGCTAAATTTTCTTTGCTTATATTGATTACTTACCCTGATAATATTCACCTCCCATGACCTCGCGCAGAATCACACTTGGGCCATCACTCAAGGCCTCCCTCCAGCAGCACGGGGTGGCAGTCCAATACTTTCCGCGCTACGTCAACCGTACACTGCGCCCTCATTCGCTGAATGCACTACTCCTCTCGTTTGTCGGCCGTGGGCGCGGGCGGCATGTGATA
>DMTJ01000391.1 GCA_003477185.1 Lentisphaeria bacterium | reverse complement strand
CCGACGAGATGGCAAAGCCCGGCTACACCTGGACGACTCTCAATAAAGCCGATGATCCTACGATCCACTATGACCGCATTGATTATGTTTACTTTAAAGGCGAGGGTCTCAAGGTGACCGATGCGAAGGTTATCGGAGAGAACAAAGAGAACGCGGATATCGTGGTCGCTCCATACCCCTCTGACCACCGTGCCGTGGTAGCGACGTTTACGCTTTCCGGTCAACCGAGCTCAGAGAAAATACCTGCCCCAAAGGTGAAGGAAATTAAGTATAAAAGCGCTGCAGACCAATCCGAGCAGCCTGCCATGTTTTATGCTCCCGCGTCAGAAACACCCGTGCCTCTTATTGTTGCTCTCCATACCTGGTCCGGGAACTACAAGCAGAAATACCACAAAGCCATTGAGCAATGGTGCATGGAGCAGGGGTGGGTGTACATCCATCCAGACTTCCGTGGCCCCAACAATCGACCTGAAGCAACCGGGTCAAAACTGGTTGTGGCAGATATTGTAAGCGCGGTGGAGTACGCGAAGAAGACAAGCAACATCGATGATTCCTCCGTCTTTCTTGTCGGTACGTCCGGCGGGGGCTACACGGCGCTGGTCATGGCTGGGCACCATCCGGAGCTATGGGCAGGGGTTTCGGCCTGGGTCCCCATATCGGACTTGGCGGCCTGGCATGGCCAAGGAAAACATGTCGAGTCCATGGAAAAATCATGCGGTGGCGCACCGGGTGATAGCCCTGCGGTTGACGCGGAGTATGCAAAGCGATCACCCATCACCTATCTGAAAAACGCGAGAGGAACGACCCTGCATCTCAACGCAGGAATTAAGGAGCGAATCGTTCCCATTAGCCATTCACTTCTTGCGTTCAACGAAGTAGCGGCAGCGGAAGACCGGATCTCGGAAGAGGATATTCGTTTCTTTGTTGAGAAGAGAAAGGTCCCGCCGAAGCTGCAAGCCAACCTGTCAGACCCAAACTATGGCCAGAAGCAACCTCTCTTCCGAAGGGAGTCGGGCCATGCAACGGTTACCATTTTTGACGGTGGCCATGAACTGATAGCCCCTGCGGCCATCGCCTGGATCCAACAGGTCCATAATGAAAACAGGAAACTTAACAATCAAGATGCAGGCGACCCCGATACCCGCCGCTAGGCCTGAGTTTTCCCCTTAAAGTACACCGGGAGATGGGACAGAACCGAGCCTGCGAGCTCGACGAAGTCAAATCCGAATACCAAAAGTAGAAATGACAGAAAAGAGGAACTCCCTGCGCGCATTCTGTCGATCGGGGTGCCGCGGTACCCGACCAATCGAGGCGGAGCCGCAGTAGAGGAGACATTATTGACGCGATTGACCGTATTGACGTCGTTGTCAATCCGGTCAATCAAATCACAAAAGTCCCTCCCCGCTGCACCAAATGTGCCTGAGAGATTGCCAGAGCGGCGCTGTAATTATTGACAGACGCCGCGGATTTGGCGCAACCAGCAACTCAACCACGGACCGAGCGAAGGCACAGAATCTGGATCATCCTACTCCTGGGAGCCACGCTCACGGGGACGGCACAGGGCCAAGTCGACACGGACGCGCTCAGGAAACGGCCTCACCATCGCGCAACTTCTGTTTCCAGAATGTCCAATGACCAACAAGGAATATCCAATAGCCAAATGAGGCTCACGAGCAGGAATCCGCGAGCCTTGGGTGTTGGAGATTCCTTGTTGGCTGTTGGATATTCCGTCCCGACGACGGAAGCCGAAGTTGCGTGAGGCGATTTCGGCCCTGAGCGAGGCTTTCCGGAGCTTTGCGACACGGACGCGCTGCCGACCGTGGAAGCGGGCTTTGCATCCACCATCCAGGAACATTGAAACGAAGAAGGACAATACTGAAATCATGATGAAACTGATACAACAAATAGCGATGTGCGTGCTAACACTGCCTTTTATCGGCATGGCGGATGTGAAGCCGGCGGCGCTGTTTGCCGATGGCATGGTGATCCAGCGTGAAACCCAAGCCCCCGTCTGGGGGACCGCAGATGCGAGTGAAACCGTGACTGTCAGCGCGAGCTGGGGTGAATCTGCGGCTACGACAGCCGACGCATCCGGTAAATGGATGCTGAAGCTGAAAACGCCTGAAGCTGGCGGCCCGTACGCGCTCACGATTCAGGGGAACAACACGGTTGAGATTAAAGACGTGCTCTCGGGTGAAGTGTGGTTCTGTTCCGGCCAATCCAATATGGCTTTTAATCTGAAAAGTTTGGCGAAAACCAATAACCATCGGACGGAGAAGAGATATAAGCCCGCTGCCTCCTATGTGAAACAGGAAATGACTACGGCTCGGGATGAGATGCTGCGGCAGTTTACGGTCACCGGTAACACGTCGCCGCTGGAGCCGTTGGGGAGGCTGAGCGGTCAGTGGATGTCTTCATCGCCGCAAACCAATCCGGACTTTTCCGGCACGGCCTACTTTTTCGGGCGCGAGCTGCGCAAGGATCTGGATGTTCCGGTCGGTTTGATTCTGTGTGCCTGGGGCGCGACCCGTGTGGAACCCTGGATTCCGGCAGAGGCGTATCAGCAGGACGAGGAGATGGCCGTGTATTACCAGAACAATATGATGCTGGAGGAAGAAGAGAGGGCTGAAAGGGAAGCCACTAGGCGGGGATGGCGTCCGACGGTACCATCCACAATTTTCAATGGTATGGTCAATCCGGTCATCCCGTACGCCATCAAGGGCACGATCTGGTATCAGGGTGAAGCCAATTCCAGCCATAATCCTCAGATGTATGAACGCAATTTACGGGCGCTGATCAGCAGTTGGCGTGAGCATTGGGGGCAAGGCGACTTTCCGTTTTACTTCGCGCAGTTGGCGAACTATGCGAGACCGGCTCCCGGGACGCCTGCGTTCGACGGATGGCCCACGGTCTGCGATCAGCAGCGCCGAACGCTCGGTCTCAAAAACACCGGCATGGCGGTGCTGCGTGATATCGGCGAAGCCCGGGACGTCCATCCGCACAACAAAATGGATGTCGGCAAGCGTCTGGCGCTGTGGGCGTTGAAGCATGATTACAAACAGAAGGTCTCTGTTTGCAGCGGCCCGCTCTATCAGAGCCACAACATCAAAGGCGATAAAGTGATCATCACGTTTGATTCCGCCGGCTCCGGGCTCAT
>DMTJ01000070.1 GCA_003477185.1 Lentisphaeria bacterium | reverse complement strand
CATCAGAAACTGGAGCGAAAATGAGCGGTTCAACCAATCGGCGCAAACTTGAGCACCTGGACATCGTCCGTGGCGATGATGCCTCTGACCGGTGCAAGGCCTATTTCGACCGAATCCAGCTGCGCCACCGCGCGCTACCGGAAGTTAACTTGCGAGACATCGACCCGTCCGTAGAGTTGATGGGGAAACGGCTGTCGTTTCCACTCCTGATCTCGTCGATGACAGGCGGCGACCACGACGCCCTGCGCAAGGTGAATCGCAACTTGGCGATCGCCGCCGAAGTCACGCAGGTCGGCATGGGTGTTGGCTCACAGCGCGTGATGTTCTCCGAGCCAGCAGCCCGCAAAAGTTTTGCCATTCGCCAACACGCGCCGCAGACGTTGCTCTTCGCCAACCTCGGCGCAATCCAGCTGAACAATGGCTGCGATGCCTGTCATTGCCGAGAAGCCGTCGAGCTTGTCGAGGCTGACGCATTGTTTCTGCATCTCAACCCTCTGCAGGAAGCCATACAACCGGAAGGAGATACCAACTTTCACGGACTGACAGCACGGATCGGCGAAGTCTCGCGGGAAATTGATGCCCCCGTGGTGATCAAAGAAGTCGGTGCCGGAATTTCTGGCGCGGACGCCGAGCAGCTACTGGGCGAAGGGATTCGCTACATTGATGTCGCCGGAAGCGGCGGCACCTCTTGGAGTCGCATCGAAGCGCATCGTGCTCCGGCTGGCCAGGCAGATCTTGGGGTTCTTTTTCAAGACTGGGGGATTCCGACACCGGTTGCACTGCGCCAGCTGAACCACCTCAGCCCGGGCGTCACACTGTTCGCCTCCGGTGGAATTCGCGACGGCATCGACATGATCAAGGCCATCGTGCTCGGCGCCCGCCTCTGTGGCATCGCCCGCGACTTCATCCAGCCTGCGTTGCTCTCGCCAGAAGCAGTGATAGAGCGCATCGAAGCCTTGCGACGTGAGTTTGTCACTGCGATGTTTCTCTTGGGGATTCAGTCGCTTCCCGACTTGATCCAACGCCCAGACCTGATTCTGAATGATGTGGACAGCCGCCTGTGAATGGGAGGCTTTCAGTCGGGATCGACGCGATCGATTTCTATACGCCACACTACTACCTGCCGCTGAGCAAAATCGCGGAACAGCGCGGTTTGCCTGCGGATCACTACGAGCGGGCCCTAGGCCAGAGCCGTATGGCGGTCCCCGCGCCAGGGGAAGACATTGTCACAATGGCGGCCAATGCGGGACGCGGTGTCTTGAGTCAGCTGGATCCCGCAACAGTCACTCAGCTCTTTCTGGGCACTGAGTCCGGGATTGACCAATCAAAAGCCGCCGCGGCCTATGTCCACGGCTTGCTGCGCCTTTCGTCTCGCTGCCGCGTCTGTGAGTTCAAGCAGGCTTGCTACGGCGGCACTGCAGCACTTCAACTCGCGCTCGCGCACGTGCGCCAGAATCCCGACCAGGCTGCACTGGTGCTCACTGCCGACGTGGCGCGCTATGGACTGGGCAGCGCTGGCGAAGCCACGCAAGGAGGCGGAGCCGTGGCTCTCCTGATCAAGGCAAACCCAAGGCTGGTCGAGATTGGACCAGAGGCTGGATACTACACAGAGGACGTGATGGACTTCTGGCGGCCAAATTATCGCGACGAAGCACTGGTGGATGGAAAGGCTTCTGTTCGCGTCTACATCAAATCGCTCTTGAACGCATTTCAGCATTTTCATGAGCAGACCGGCCTAGAACCAGCGAGTTTCGACACCTTCTGCTACCATCTTCCGTTCAGCAGAATGGCTGAAATGGCTCACCAGAAGCTGACAAAGGCCCGCAAGCAATTAGTCCCAGCAGAAACGGTACGCGAGCTGTTAGCACCGAGCCTGTATTACAATCAGCAGACGGGCAACAGCTACGCCGCATCGCTCTACGTGGCGTTGACGAGTTTACTGGACCTGCGGGACGACCTGGACGGGGCCCGCTTGGGCCTGTTCAGTTATGGCTCGGGCTGCATGGCAGAGTTTTTTCATGGTCAGGTGGTTCCAGGCTATCGCGCCGTACTCGGCCATGCCCGACGAACTGCGATGCTCACGGCCCGTGCAGAGCTCCCCCCTGAGCAATACAAAGAATTCTATTCGTTCCAGCTACCGACCGACGGGAGCAAGGGCACAACGCCAGAGTACAAAACTGGGGACTTCCGGCTCACAGGAATTGCCGATCACCAGCGACAGTACGCCGCGCTGCGGTAGCAGCATGATTCCGAATTCTTTTGTCAACGACCTTCTGGATCGCGTTGACATCGCCAACCTGATCGAGTCCGCAGTCCCGCTTCAGCGCGCAGGGAGCGAATACAAAGCCTGTTGCCCGTTTCATGATGAGAAGACCCCCTCATTCTACGTCGTCCCCGACAAGCGCATGTACCACTGCTTCGGCTGCGGCGTATCGGGAAACGCTGTGGGCTGGGTCATGGCCTATGATGGCCTCGGTTTTGTCGACGCGGTCAAGCTACTCGCGGGCCGTATGGGCCTTGAAATCCCGGACGATGGCAGCGGCTTTAAAAAGCGGAGGCAGGACGGGCCAGCTCGCGAAGATCTGTATGCCGTCCATACCCGCCTCACACATTGGTATCGCCAGAATCTGCTCGGGCCGGGTGGTGCCACCGCACGCCAATACCTGGCCGAACGCGGAATCTCCGATGAGATTCAGGAGCGCTTTCAGGTTGGCTACGCGCCGGACAGTTTTCACGCGGTCGTGGACTGGGGGCGCGCCCACAACTACTCCGCGGACCTGATGCTGCGCGCAGGCGTATTGACCTCAAAGGAGGGTTCGCGCTCGCCGTATGATCGCTGGCGCGATCGAATCATGTTTCCGATCTCCGATGAACGCCGCCGGGTAGTGGCCTTCAGTGGGCGAGTATTGAGCAGCGAGGCTAAAGGCGGGAAATACGTCAATTCACCGGAGACAGATATTTTTAAGAAGGGGCGCATCCTCTACGGGATTGGGCAGGCGCGCGATGGAATCAGAAAGCAAGGCTGTACGCTCCTGTGCGAAGGTCAACTGGACGTCATCGCCTGTCACCAGGCAGGATTTGATCACGCCGTCGCCCCACAGGGCACCGCCTTCACCACCGAGCAGGCACGGCTCCTGGGGCGCTTTGCCCCGGATCTACTGCTGGCGTTCGATTCCGATCGCGCTGGCACAGAGGCTACGGTCAAGGCGGCCGACTCGTTTCTGGCTGCTAGCCTTACCGCCAGAGTCGTGCGCCTGGGGGACGGCGAGGACCCGGACAGCCTGATCAAGAAGGACGGGCCGGCTGCCCTGGCGGCTCGCATCCAACAGGCACAGGACTACTTCGCCTTCCTGATTGACTACCTCTCCACACAGCACGACGCCACCCACCCGGAAGGGAAGAGACGCATCGCAGAAACGTATCTCAACGTGGTTCGCCAGCTGCCCAGCGAGATTACGCGTTCGGAGTACGTGCAGCTGCTGTCGAATCGTCTGGACCTAGCAACTGAGGCTGTCCGAGATGAGCTACATCAGATCAATGACAAACAGCAGACCCAGGCCCAGAGCCGGACGCGACGGCGGTTAATCAACACGGCACCTGCCGTGGTCCCCGAGCAGAACAGGCTCTCGAGCGAAGAGAGCATTCTGTTCGACGTGGCGCTGCACCACGGCCGTTATGCCTGGCGGATGGTGGAAGACCTCGAGAGTGGCGATCTGCCGAACAGCCAAGCAGGACACGCACTGCGCGCCTTGCTCGCGCGCAGTGCCCTCGGAGAGTGGTCAGCTGGGGTTCGAGACATCGCCGTCCAGGCAAACGAGCTGCCCCCTTCCCTTTCCGCCGTGATCGTACGCTCGCAGTTTCCCGCCGACTGCCCGGACGATGTGGTCGGAAACGCTTACCAGCGCTGTGTGCTGGGCCTGCGGGAAGTACGTCTGCGCGAAAGAAGCGCGACCGAGCAGGACCCAAAAACACAGCTTGAGATCAACAAGAAGCGCGCTGAGATTGCCTATGAGCTGAAAACAATGCGGCGGAGCTTCCGCGGCCAATAGCCCAAAAGGACCTTGAAATTGCCAAATAGCAACCGTAAGGAGTGTGCTCCACGACGTGGTCATCGTAACTTCGTCGGCTCCGTCCGCTTCCGCTTCGTTTCGGCTGTTGGCTGTTGGACATTCTGTCCTATCTCGCCTAGCAGCAACATACAACTTCAGCGTGTTCTGCCTCTGGTACTAGCCCTCCAGGCATTGCTGGCCTCTGCGACGGACAACCGGCAGAAGCTCAGTCAGCTAGCGGCCGCTTGCGCTGGCCCCAGAATGGCGGTCGAAGCGACCAGTCAGTCAGGACGTGAATTGCTGGCCTATGCCCTCTGGCTGGATTCTACGAATGAGCAGGCAGCGTCTCTTTACAAGGCAGTGACTGAGGGCTTTGAGGTCGCGCTACCTACGGGGGATGAGATCGCCCTAGCGGCGGCGGCTTTGAATGCCATGAAGTCTACCGATTCGGCTCGCGCGCAACTCCTACACGCGGCTGCCGTCGTCATCGTCAGTCCGGATCAGGAGCAGGCGCGTGACTTGCAGCGCAAGGCCACACAGAAGATGAGGCCTACCGGGATGGTCGAGCTTCTCCGCACCCTGGGGCGAGGGGGCCGGGCCAAGGGAGACATCTCGCTGGCAGCTGCCATGGCAAAACTTCACCCGCCACCGGCCGACGACCAGACGACGGTAGAGATCGTGACGTCGCCCAACTATCAGCCCCCTCCCCTCCAGAGTTATCCGCCCGTGCCGAAGCAGAGCGACCAGGAGCTTGCTGCAGCAGTTCGCGAGTTGACCCTCTGGACGCAGACCCGTGGTGCGGGTTACGTCTCCGGCGTTGTCGCGAGACGCACAGCTTCGGGCCGTGCCATTCTTTATGGTAAGCTCACGCCGGAAGGGCTGAGGAAGCCGCAGAGGGCATTGGCCGGTTTCGGCAGTGCGTTACAGCGGCTCTGGGCCAGCAAGACCCTGCAGTATTACGGCACTAAGAATTCGTGGGCGCATATCGTCCTGCACAATCAGGCGAAAATCAAGATTCACTCGACATTGCAGAATGGCAGCAAGCTGAAGGCGGGGGCCCCGCGCTAAGAGGCCCCGGAAAAAGAATCGACTCGAGTCGATCTTCCGGATGGTCATCAGTCAGCAAGGTCCCACCAGACTTGGCCTGTGGGCTGCCTTGTTCTGCCCCTCATGTCGAACTTAGAGCCGCGCTCGAGTGCGCTGAATTTGGTTGTCGTCCGTATTGGCACCACCCAGCATCAACGAATCTGCCCCACGCTGACGCCGCTGAAGGTTTGGCATCAGCACCGTCGGCGTCTCGAAATAGTCGCCCTGTGGCTGGTCAAAGCGAGGTGCAGCATCATCGTAATAGCCCTGCTGCTTCATGCCGTTATGGCTGGGGAAGCACTTCAGGTCGTACAGCCCCGGCAGCGTCTCATCAAAATCGAGATCATCCGTAAAAGACACAATGATGTTCGCCCGGTCCTGTGCTTACGTAGCCGGCCCCTCTAGCGCCAGCGCAGCGACAGCAAGTCGAAGGATTGTGCTTGGTACAATCACTAACGCTCTGACTCAAGTTTGCGGACCACGCAGTACAACGCGCCCACAGTGCCCTGTGCAATGTGAAAAATCGGCGCCAGCCTGTGAGAACCGGCTGTCAGATCAGCCTCAAAGCTCACGCTTGTGGCACCCGCAACTACGGGCTTGCTACCCAGTTTTTTCCCGTCAATGATCAGGCTCGCCTTCGTTGCCGCCAGCGCCTTGCCGCGACTCGCACGGAACGCCTTGCTGGCCCCAGGCACCTGCTTGCCAGCGGGC
>DMTJ01000016.1 GCA_003477185.1 Lentisphaeria bacterium | reverse complement strand
TTCAAAGTCCGGATGACTGTGCGGACCCCGCATTGCCGAGAATTGACCGCGCCAGACGCGAAAGCCAAGCGAGGGACTTGGGGGACAGATAATGCTCATGAAGCCGGGGGCGTGAGGAGGGAATCAGACGGATAAGAATTACTATTTAGGAGCTTTTCGAACTTGTGCAAGAAAGATATAGGAAGATGTTGCTTTATAGTAACTGGACCTAGCAGTGGGCTGCTTGGAACTGGAGAGCACTTAAGGAGAAAAAAATGACCGATCTTGACCGTTATCTTTTTGACTTGAATGGATATCTAATCATTCGGAATGCGATTCCCAAGGATCTGGTTGGGGAGTTGAACGAGAGCCTGGATTCGTTTGCGGCCCTGGAGGCTGGGGAGTGGCGCGGGCACGTACACGGGCACTTTTTTGCGTCCGCGAGTGAGGGATTGAACCTGCAGCAGATCTACGAGGCAGGCGCGCCTTGGGAGTATCTGATCGATAACCCTGCCTGGATCGAGCACGTGCTTTGCTTTGTCGGAGGGCAGGACTCGTTCGATGCCCAGCATGGTCCGTTGTTTATCGATGAAAACTTTGCCAGCGTTCGCGGGCCGGGAGAGGCAATTGGCGTGCACTCTGGTCCGGTTCCGTGGGCGAAGCGTACCCAGTTTCATGTGCACAATCAGAAATTCAACTGCGGGATGGTGAATGTGCTGATGGCTCTGAGCGACATTGGCCCGGGGGATGGCGCGACGATGGTGATCCCCGCCAGTCACAAATCCAACTTCCCGCATCCAGAAATGGGAAAGCATCATATGAATGAGTACAGCGGCGGCTCGGTAGACGGCATGACCGGGGCAATCGAGGTCCATCTTCAGGCCGGCGATGTGGTGTTGTTTGTGGATGCGATCTGTCATGGCTCCGCCAAACGGGTGAACGAGGGACAGCGGCGTGTCGCCGTCTATCGGTACGGGCCGTCCTGGGGATTTTTTCGGCATCCGTACCGGCCGTCCGCGGCACTGCTGGAGCGCCTGACGCCCAAGCGCCGCAAGATTGTGTTTCCGCATGAGCGGGTAATTTCGCCGGCCGGCAGCGTGTCTGCGGCAGTGTCCTGAGCAAAGAGCAAGGCTGGGCCGGCAAAAGCAATTTCCTATCAGTCAGTTCCCAAACACAGAAGGCTGTAGCACAGACGGGGCCACACGAGAGGTCGAAATCAAGCTCGAATCTAGAGCTAACAGCATCCGCTTTTCCACCATTGAACCTGGCGGCATGTGTATCGACTCGATAGCAGCGGAATAGGGGAGGCCATGTGAAAAACCGGTTGGAAACTCGGCAAGTCTGAACCAGAAGCCTCGTTCGTAGTCAGCGACGGAAGTAGCGTTTCGTTTCGCTCGTTAGTGTGTTCCCAATCGGCCAAGAACCCAGCAATGCAGGTTGGTCCAGCTCCGCATTGAAATCGAAATCGGGATCGCTATCCAAACGCGAGGGGACGAATCCTCCGACTTCGACTTGGGAACAGGGAACTATGCCGGGCGACATTCCTCACCCTCCATGTGTTTCGTGAACGGCCAGCATGAATCGCTGTTCGAGCTGCCACAACCAAAATGTGCAACAAAACGGACATTTTTTCCATGTGAACTTTCTAGCCGGAAGGCATAGTCTTAGAGCGCTCTTCACATAACCTGAGAAATCCCCATGCAACTTACTGCCACCCCCCACAGAGCAGGACCGTCGTTAATGACAGCGCTACTGCCATCCCTGCTCCTCCTCGCCTCCTCTATCGCCCAGGCGCGGGTCATCGTCTCGGACGACTTCGAAGCGGGACTCGTCAAGAGCCCGACAACCGGGAAGTTTGGCGATCCGACGGGGTTCTGGCTGCACGCCCCCGCCCCTCGACTCCGGGCGCACTTGGGCGGGGTGGATCCTGCCGGAAAGTCTGGCATATTCGCGCACAGCGAAAGCGCGGCATCCGGGACCAGGTCCATCCGCATCCAGAACGCTCCGGGCATGACCTACGGGCACCTGCCAGCGCTGTCTTGGTGGCTTCACAACGAGACAATCATCCGCAGCGGCACCGTGCAGATCGGCTTCGACCTGCTCATCCCCGAGGAAGGTGGTAACAGCCTTACGGTGCTGGCCCGCGGTTTCAAGGGCCCCAACGGCTACTCTCACCAGGGTGTCGACGCCTTCTCGCTGAATTGCGCCGTTGGCACCACTTCGCTGAACGACCAACAGCTCAAGGTCTCGCCCGGCTGGACGCGCCATGAGCTTTCCTTCCCAATCGGGCCAGACAGCGGCGTTGCCCAGCTGCGGGTGGTAGACCACACCCATGGCGAGCAGACTGTCAAGTCGCCCCTGGCGGGCCCGTTGCACCAAGTCGACTGGATTGGCTTCCTCCTGCCGGGTGAAACCGACACCCATCTGCTGCTCGACAACCTCTCGATCGTGATTGACCACGAGTTGCCTATCCCCCCGGTTGCGAACTCCGCAACGCCCGCCAAAGCAAACCCCGGCCGCTGGACCGAGGCGCCCGCGACGTTGTTGGAGGTGTTTCCAGAATCCGTGGTGAGGAGTCCGCAAGAGAAGATGGGCGAAACGGTGCACACCTCATCCTACTCACCGAGCGGCAGTCTGTGGCAGCACGAGCTGAACGAACGCTGGGTGTTTCACCGCGAGCTGCAGCATGTGAGCGACGGGGCCGATGCCTTCTCCCTGCGCATCGGCAAGGGCGGCCAGCTGTATTCCTTGCGCGGCGCGTTCGGAGAGAGCGTGCCGCCGTCGTTTCGCAGTGATGGTCCGTCGTCACCGTGGAACGACGAGATCTGGCAATTCGTGGCTGTGTGCGGTAAATACAATGACACGCTGCTTCGCAATGGCCCCCTGTCGGACGAAGTGAAGAAGCGGATTGAGGCCACCGGTTTCCCCCGGCTGCACTTGTTCATTCATAACTCCGGGGCCTATATGGAAGGTGATCTGTCCGCTATGGACAATCTGTACTGCCCTCTGCTGGGGGCAGCCGCTGGTGCCGACGGCCGCAGCTATCGCACCGTCAACTGGGGCCTGATTCCCTGGAATACGCCACACCGGTCGCCGCTGCTGTACTACGTGCAGACGCGGGATGCAGGCGAGGGTGTCATCGAGATTACCTATGTGGTTCACAACTTCAGCGTGCGCGATGACGTGGTCTTCGACCATCTCAATGCCCCATGGGGTGGCACCCGGGCCTCCAGCCTGCCGTTTCACTACGTCAGCACGCCAGAGGGCGAACTGCAGGATCGCGTCGAGGTGCAGAAGGTGCAGGACATGTGGGAAAAGCCCGTCGATGTGCGGGCGACCGGCGGATGGAACCTGAGCTGCGCCAGCGAGGCGCCGGATAGCCCCAGTCTGGCCCTGGTGTTCGGGCGCGACCGGCATCTGGAGACGGAGCTGGCGAAGGTCGAAGCTGGTGAGCCGCACTGTCAGTTTGCCGGCTCCATTTACCGAGATGCGTCAGCTTACAATCCCAGCGCCTTTCGCGACCAGGACTTTCGCGAACGCCCCGAGAATTCCTGGCGCAACTACGATGTCGCCGTAGTGATTCCCAAGTTCCGATTGGCACCCGGCACGACCATTTGGTATCGCAGCTACCTGGTGGTGAACCGCCGGGACCGGGCGATCGAACTAGCGAAGAGCCTCGTCGACAAGGTCGACTACGGGTTGCTCACCTTTGACCCTGCTGAAACGCCTCTAGTCTCGGCACAAGTCGCAGGTAGCCCGGCCTTCCAGTTGTTTGCCAAGCCCGTGCCAGGCAGCAAACCGCTGTTTCTCATCGAGAATGCGACCACCGGCCGCGAAGTCGTCACCACCGACATGTATACCTTTTTCGACAAGGAAAAGCTCGACTGGAACCTTCCCCCTGAGCACCCTGACGCCGACTACTACAACAATGCCTATGCCTACCGGCTGGAGAAACACAACAGCCGCTGGCATCGCCTTCTAGGCTATGCCTGCGTGGACAAGCCAGAGCAAGCTGACTACGTTAGGCTTAGCGACGTTCTGCCGGCAGCGATGCTCCCGGAAACCGACACGTATCATCTCGATCTATGGGTAAGAGGCGGGGACAAATGAACAGCGAGTGGTTTCACGAAGCAGGTTGGGGCAGATCAGCGGCTACTACTGCGCCCCCAGCCCGCCCTACGACTAACTGACTGATAGGAAATTGCTTTT
>DMTJ01000414.1 GCA_003477185.1 Lentisphaeria bacterium | reverse complement strand
GCTGGTTCCTGCGCGAGCCGCACGGCGGCATCATACTGCTTGGTCAGCGAGGCGACGGTATTCCCCTTAGCTGCTAGCTCCTTGATCAGGCGATCCGCTACTTTGAAATCACCGCTCTCGATCAACTGAGAAGCCAGACTGCGCTGTGCGTCTGCCAGGGCCGCAGGCTCTTCAGGGACCGTGGGCGCTGTCTCAGCGGGAAGCAGAACGGGCTCTGGGGGCGGGAGGGGAGGGGGAGCTTCTACCACAGTGTCCTGCGGAACGACGGCAGGCGTCGACCGGTTCATGACAAATGCGCCCGCAATCAAGGCCAGAATAGCCAGGAAGACAACGATTCCGACGCCGGTTCCCGCGCAGCCGCCCTTGGCCATCCCAACCTTCCGGTCCGCCCGCCGAAATTTCCTAGGGGACCGGTGAAAGGTCACCTGAGCTGGCTCCTCAGCTGGCTTATCCACTGTTTTAATTGCAACGGGAACCGGGGCGGGAGCCTCCGGGGGCTTCCCGACAAGAACGCGCTTAAACTCGCCTTCTTGCGCCAGCCAATCTTCTGCTCGTTTCTCACGGCTACGGGAAAGCATTCGCTGTAACAGACGGGCAGTATTTGCACTGATTGCGGGGTTAAACTCGCGGACATCCGGTGCTGGCAGATTGAACTTGTTTGCCAGGACCTCTGCGACCGAGTTGGCATCGTGCGGGGGCTCACCGGCGAGCAAATGAAACAGGGTCGCTCCCAACGCATAAATGTCCGTTCGGCAGTCCACAGTCTCGACACGTGCCTGCTCGGGGCTCATGTAGTCTGGGGTTCCCAAAGCGAAACCGACCGTAGTAAGGCCAGGGTCCAGGTTGCTGCTCTTCGCGATTCCCAGGTCCGCGAGCATGACATGGCCATTCTTATCCAGCATGATGTTCGCTGGCTTGATGTCCCGGTGCAGAAGGTTTACCTCTTCCCAAGCGTAGTGAAGGGCTTTGGAGATCGTCTGGCCGATCTCCAGAACCTCCTGCTCGTCCATACGCCCGACGCGAGATTGCCGGTCTGCTAGAGATTCCCCTTCGATGTAGGCCATTGCCAGAAAGTGGTAGCCATCCACTTCGCCAGCTTTGTAGGCCGGGACAATATTGGGATGGTGAATGCTGGCTTGGAGCTTTACTTCCTTTTGGAAACGCTCCAGGTCTTCCTGGTCCACTCCTTTCAAGGAGATCACTTTCAGGGCTACCTCGGCAAAGCCGCCGTCTTCTTGAGCAAGATACACCTCACCCATCGCCCCGGCGCCGAGGCACTGGTCGATGATATACTTGCCTAGCCGATCACCAGTATTGAAGGCGGGAGAGGGGACGTCAAGTTTGCAGCCGCATGACGGGCAGTCTACCAACATTCCAGCATACTCCCGGCCCGCAGAAATCTTGCGGCGGCAGAAGGTGCAATTGAATTTTACTTCCATCAGATCTTGGGGTCCGCGCAGCAGGAGCAAGGCTAGAAAAGGCAATGGAGAGTCGCTCTCGCGACTGCAGGAGCGCCTCCGCCGGGTAGCACAGTAAACCCTAGCGGACCAACGCCAACCGCGCGAGACCAATCGTGCCTAGCTCGCCTGCAACTGAGCGGCTATCTCGCTGATATGAGCATCCACAATGCCATGCTTCTGGAGAGCCCAATGCAGCTTCAGGACGTATTCCAGATTTGGGCCGCTGGGGCCATGGGCCGCAAGGATTTGGGCCACTAGCTGTGGCAGTGGGCTGGGCCCCAAGAAGTTCGGATTGTTCGGCTCGGCGACATAAAACAAAGCCTGGTCATTATCCGGAAGAACGGCCGCGTTGCGCGGGAGGTAGCCGCCTTGCTCACGGACATCAAGGTACGAGCGAGTAGAGGATTCGTGGCCCGGCTCGACGGTGTAAAGCAAGCCTAGGCACTGGGCGGTCTGGTCCGGAACCAGCGTCACCACCCTACCGGGGGAGCCGGGGCACCCGCGGTGGTCTGTCGATCCTTGCCAGAGGACGCGTCTCCACCCGGGTAACCATCCCTTACGCACAGTACGGAACGGAAAACCCGGGTGCCAGATCAACGACCCGTAGGCAAAGACTTGCAACGACAGAAGACCGTTTACGCTTCTGCGGCCTCAGCTGGGACCACATGTACGCGACGACGGCTCTTCTGGTACAAGACCGTTCCGTCGACTAGCGCGAACAATGTGTAGTCACTGCCAACGCCTACGTTCTTTCCTGGATGGAACTTCGTCCCGCACTGGCGGATAATGATGCTACCGGCAGTGCATTTCTGGCCACCGTACAATTTCACTCCGCGATATTGCGGATTACTATCGCGGCCGTTCCGGCTGCTTGATTGACCTTTCTTATGTGCCATAACGACAACTCCGTTGTATGCTGCTTAGGCCCGGACTACCCAGACCTTTGCTTCTGTTCTTACTTCCGGATGCAGGTGAATCTCGACGGTGTACACACCGAGCGCGCGGATTGGCTCGCCCAGGGCGACCTGCCGACGTTGCAAATTCACTTCGATATCCTTGAATGCGTCCACGATCTGCTGCTGGGTGACGGAGCCATAGAGGTGCTCGTCGTCATCTGCCTGCACCGGGATGGACACGGAGTGAGCCTGAATGCGCTCAGCAACTGCTTGCCATTCCTTCATTTCGGCGGCCATACGCGCTGCTACAATCTTCTTGCGAGATTCTAGCTGACGCAAGGTGCCGGGGGAGGCTTTGGTCGCCAGACCGCGAGGCATGAGATAATTCCGGGCATAGCCAGGTGCAACGCGGACTTGGTCACCAATGTTTCCCAAGTGCTCGATGTTGTCCAGGAGAATAAGTTCAACTGACATGTCTGTGACTCCTTACTTCACCACAGAGAGCGATCGGGCGCGCTTGATGGCGCGAGACAGCATCTTCTGATGATTTGGGCAGGTTCCCGTAACGCGGCGAGGTACAATCTTGCCTTTCTCGGTGATGAACCGACGAAGTAGCAGGTTGTCACGATAATCGATGTATACGATAGCGTCTTCGCAGAACCGGCAGACCTTTGGCCGGGTGTTGCGCACAACGCGGCGACGTTTCTTTGGTGGGGCCATACTTTTTTCTCTCCTTGACTGTCGACTTTATTTACAAAACTTTGGTTAGAACGATTCCGCTTCGGGCGGATCCGCTGCTGGGAAGGGGGGCGGAAGCTCCGGCTGGATGGCAAGCGGTGGCTCCTCGACTGGAAGTGGTCTCAGGTCGTCGCCGCGGCGGTTCTCCGAGGCCATCAACTGTACGTGCTCGGCGAGGACGCGCAACTGACGCTGCTCCTGACTGTGACGATCCGTCCAGGTATGAGTGTATAAGCGACCGTGAATCAGCACGGTGGTGCCACGGCGAAGATAACTTTTGCAGTTCTCCGCTTGGCGTCCTGTCACTTGTACATCCAGAAAGCATACTTCGTCCTCTTCGCGCCTGCGTCGGTTGATCGCCAACCCCAGATCGCACAGCGGCCGGCCAGATGTGGAATAGCGCAGTTGTGGCTCTCGTGTCAGATGTCCCAAGAGAACGACTGTATTGAGGGAAACCATGCTCGTTGCAATTCCACATCATTCCGCGGCGTCCTTAGATAGCGCTGCTTGGTTGCGCTGCAATCGCCGGGTTCTTAGAGAACAGTTCCGGGCGGTCGAACAGGAAAACCTCGAGACGAAATAC
This sequence comes from Lentisphaeria bacterium, assembly GCA_003477185.1. Lineage (GTDB taxonomy): Bacteria > Verrucomicrobiota > Lentisphaeria > JABSQK01 > UBA12247 > UBA12247. Next base: position 3,252 of record DMTJ01000414.1, on the reverse strand, counting down.
CACGTTGTTCAGGCGGTAGCGGTCTTTGAGGTTTACGACCTCGTGAGCGGGCAGGGTGAGAAGCAATTCCCAATATGTCGCGGAATTCCGCCGACGGATCGGGTGGGCCATTTGGCGTCGCCCCAGATTCTCGGAAGCGTCCAAGGTGCCGCCCAATTCGGTGATTACTTCACCAACGCTCTCCATGAAAGCGTCGCCGCCATCGTCAAACTTGCGGTCATCTACGATCAGGATGGCCTGATATTTCCGTAATTTCATGCGTTTTCTATCTCCGTCTGTTCTAAAGTCACTGTGATTCCGTTGTATAAGCTCATCGCTGTGCTGACGTCCCTACCAATTGCTGCCATGACTGCCTCTGTGGCTTTTGCTAGCACGAGTTCCACAATGGGGAGCTCATCGGCGCTGAAGCCGCTCAGTACATGGTCAATTGTTCCGTTCTCTCCGTGTCCTATTCCCAGTCGCAAGCGGTTAAACCCGCCGGTTTGCAACTCATCTGCTACGCTCTGTACGCCTCTGTGGCCACCGCTGCTGCCTTTGGTGCGAAAGCGCATCCTGCCTAACGGTAGATCCATGTCATCGTACACGAGCAAAACTGATGCTGGAGAAATCTGCTGCTTGCGAACCCACTTTGCGACGGCGTTGCCGCTGCAATTCATGTAGGTCTGCGGTTTCTGCAACCAGAGTTTTCTGCAACCCACCGAGCCTTCGCAAACAAAGCTATCGGCGGTGTGTTGCACCTCGCGATTCTGCCAGCCGAGCCGTTTCCGAACTTGATCAACCAGCATAAAGCCGATGTTATGGCGTGTTGCTTCGTATTCGTTGCCTGGATTGCCCAGGCCCACGATCAGATGCAGTGGTTCAGTTCTGTGCGCGTTCATAAGAGGATAGAGTGAGAGAATTTATCGTGGTCAGCACACCTCCTAGTTCGTGGTTCTATTCGCCAGCGTCGTCGTCATCATCATCGTCGCTGCCGCCACGACCGGTGGTGACTTGAGCGACAAGGACTCTGCCTTCAAGGACAGGAATTGCGCCTTGGGGCAGTGCGAGGTCACTAATGTGAAGCTTGTCATTCAGTTCCATATCCACGACATCAGCGTCGATGTGATCTGGAATGGCACCCGCCGGGACGCGAAGCTCAAGAGTGTACAGCATCTGGCGGAGTTGGCCTCCACGTGCCATGCCCACCGGATCGCCATGCAGGTTGACTGCTACTTCTATCGTCACGAGCTGCTCTGGTAGAACTTCCTGAAAGTCTACGTGATCTAGCTGCATGCCGAGATAATTATTCTGATGCTGGCGCACAACCGCGAGACGTGGCTCGGCTTCACCGGCAATCTCAAGGCNNGTGCTAGGGTGATGGACGATCTCTTGGAGCTCTTTTGCTGCCCCCGTAACGGCCAATGGTTGCTGTAGTCCATATATAACGCATGGCACTTGGCCAGCGCGCCGCAGATTCCGGGAAGCAGCGCTGCCGGTTTCTAAGCGAGGGGTCAGCGATACTGACGGAGTAGACTGGGACATATCTATGGTACCTTAACCTTAAGGGCAGTGCACAAAAAACGGCAATGCCGGACTCGAAGAAAAAGCGCGTACTATAGGATCCGTTGCGGACGGCGCAAACGATCTCGCCAGAATCGCTGGAAATGCACCGCCCGGGATGTGTGAGATTCGGCCCCTCGGTAGCTTGGAATGTCTGCAGGACTGACGGGACCGGCGCGCGGCGTTATCGGTACCATTTTGCCCCACTTACCACTCGGTGAGACCCTCGTGACCCTACGTGCCGCATTATTCACCTTCGTTTGCCTGACCGCTTCAGCGGCGAGCTTATTGCAGCCGCCGACGGAGCGGGATGTACGTGAACGGAACTGGCACAAGGACGGGCGAGTTCTCCTCGAGCCCCCCCTCGATCATCCGGAGGGAGCCGTCGGCCGCATGGTGACGATCGCGCGACCGAGTCTGATCCGCACTCCGGTTTATCTCCGCGAGCGTCGCGGGCCGCGGTATTTTCTAGCGGATGACAACGGCGCCCTGCATGGCCACGTGCTGCATGAGCAGGTTGTGGAGCAGCTGCAGTTGCTACTGGCAGACGGCGAGATCACGATCTTTGCGGACCAGGCCCCGGTCTTTCACGAGCGGCGTGCGAAGTGGGACCTGTTTTGGCTGGCTGGGAATCCAGCAGAGCGGCCTTCCGTCACGTCTGTGGCGATCTCCGGCCAGAGTATGCGAGACAGCTTCATGCGCGAGGAGCTGTTGGATTTTTCGTGGCAGGCGTTCGGCGGAGATTGGCAGTTCCGCCAATACGGAAAAGGGCTGGCGGTAGGCTCGGCTGCGCGAGATTCCACGTTCGAGCGGGCGGTCAATCCGTTTTCTGTGCGGAGTTCGCAACCGGGGGTGTTGGCTTATGGCGAGACACCGATGCCGCACGGGTACTGCGAGGCCCGCTTCTATTTTGGCGTGCCGCGGACAACTTCCGTGATTGACACCACAAGTTTTCCCGAGGGAAATCTGCTGGTCGGAGTCGGTGATCCTGCTGGGGTGCAGGCTGTGTTCGGCTGGTTCAGCGAGAGCCGTGAGTTTGGCCTCGCCTGGCGCGAAGACCCGCAGGCCGCATGGCAGTTTCTCAGCCATTACACCGAACTGCGGCCGCCGTTAACTAACTGGGCGAGAATTGGCCTGAGTATCCGCCATGGCTACGCGCTCACAGGAGAACTGGATGGCGTCGCCGTCACGCACGCCAGAGCCCCACGCCTTATTCTGGGCCCGCCATTGCTTGTGGCCGGAGAAGGGCTGATCGAGCTCGATGATGTCCGTGCCGAGAGCAGTCCTGGCTCACCAGCGCGCGCCCCGGGCGCGCTGTTCGAGCGGAGCCGTCAGTTTTCGGCCAAAAAAACGACCCAGAATGATAGCAAGACGTTCAAGAATTGGACACAGGGAAACGATGCTTTCTTGCGCCACAGCGCACGCGATGGTGCTGGGCGTAAGCTCCAACAGATTCACAATCGGCTCCCCGTATTCGGGGACTTTGACTACAAGGTCCTTGCCTATGACGCGTTTGCCGGTCCGATCCCGCACGGCCGCTATCGTTTCGAGTTTGCCCAGCATCGGCGGCAGGGGTCGGTTTTGAAGCCGCACGCGCTGCTCCTAATCTTTACGCTTGATGACACCGGCTGGACCCCTGCTGAGTCATTGCCCGGCTGGACGGTGGACCAGTCTCGTGGCAGGCTGGCATTTCGTCGCCGCGAGGGGCGAACT
>DMTJ01000062.1 GCA_003477185.1 Lentisphaeria bacterium | reverse complement strand
CGATGCGAATGAGCGGTCCAACGCCAGCGCCCCCGGCACCAATGACTACCAGAGTCAGGCCACCATCTCCGTCAGCGTCAAACCAAGCGGCACCACCTTCAGCATCCCCGCCTCCCGCCGCCGTACTCCCACCTTCATCGATGCGGCTGGCAACATCACTGGCCCAGGCGGCCCGGCGGTACTGACCGCAGATGACTCCTTATCCCTGACCGATGGCTCCGGTGTCACCATCACCGGCGACGGCATCTCTGGACCGCCCCCCGTCGGGGCTCCTGACATCACCGTGGTCGCTGGGGCAACCGCCACCATCATCACCGACGGCACTGCCAGTTTCAACTATGGCGTCGTCACCATCAACACCGGCGCCACGCTGACGCTAACTGGCGACACCACCATCTCGTTCGAGCAGATCGTCATGACGAGCGGCTCCACGTTGGTACTGCCGGACAGCACCAGCCTGACCGTCACTGGGCCCTGCGAGCTAAACGGCGGCGTCGGGATCGCTAACTACGTCACCATCCGCGCCGCTGGCTCGGGCCCGCTTAGCATCACCTTCCAGTGTTCATTTACCGGCGACCATTTCCGCATCGAAGACATCGGCACCGGCACCGTCACCTTCGATGGCGACACCCAGATCGACTACGCCATCTTTCTCGATGGCTGTCTGGGCGGCGTCTACGTCCAGTACAACGATAGCGACGACGTCACTTGGACTAACCTGGCATTTCACTGCGATTGTACCCCCACCAAGACCACGATCGCGACCGGAGCCGCTGGTGGCAACGTTACCGTAGACGGCTATGCGCAGACCATCGCCACCCGTTGGTGCGGTGGCGACACCACCGACAGCGAGACCGGCGGCGCCGTCACCTGGCTCAACGCCACGCCAGTCCGTGACCTTGTAGGCTCCGTCGAAGCCGCTGCCGAGGGCGGTGTGACCGTGGCCTGGCAGACCATCCAGGAAGCCATGGTCGCTCACTTCCGCGTCGAGCGTCAGTCAGCCGCTGCGAACTCCGCAATTTTCACGGAAATCGGCCGGGCCTTCGCCATTGCGGAAGAGTTTGGCGATGCCGACTACACATTCCTCGACCGTAGCGCCGATCCTGGCGTCGCCTATCGCTATCGTATCAACGTCATCGATACCGACGGCACCCATCGCTGGTACGACCTCGGCGAAGCCACCGCCACCGGCAAGGCGCACCCAGCGCCACGCCGCGCCCAGCCACGAGCAGACAACATGCCGGTCGCCAACTCCGTCACCGTCACCACGCCAGACTACCAAGTTGCGACATACGCCGCCGACACACCTGCCCAGAGCGGCACCGCCAGCAAAGCTGCGGTTTTCGCATCTGGGCTCTACATCGTCCCCGGCAGCAACCCGGTCTACAACTTCGGCACCCAGCTTCCGCGCCTCGGCGACAACCAGTCCTTCGTCTTCGTGCGTGGCGTCAACGACTACTACACCGATTCCAACGTGATCTGGACCGGCCTGCTCCAGACCACTGGCGCTGCCTCCACCGGGCCGGGACTGACGCTTGATGGAACCCTCTCGACAGCAGGCTATATCGGGCGCCATCACGTCGAATCCAATCAGTCCTTCTCGCCAAACTCCGACCTGCCTGCAGGCCCTAACTGGTACTACAAGACCCGCATCAATACCGAATCCACGCTATCTGTCAACGTCACACTGCCTCCGCCCACTACCGGCACTGCCACGATTCGCGTGGCAACTCGCACCAACTCTGACATCGCCCATACCCTGACCGTCCGCTGCAACGACATCGTCATCGGCACTGCCGACTGGTTAGGCGGCGGCCATCGCCAGATCGAGCTGACATGCGCTAGCGACGTCCTGCGCAGCGGCGACAACACCGTGACACTCAGCACCACCAATGCTGCCAGTGAGCATCGCCTTGACTGGATCGAAATCGATACCCCAACCGAACTATCGGTGGGCAGTAATGGCGTCACCATACAGGCTACAGAAGCCGTTTTTCTCAGCCTGCCAAGCAGTAGTTTTGCCGTCGATGTTACCGATTTTGGCAACGAGCACATCTTGCCAGCATCCAACGGCACAGTCGCCGTCCCAGCTGGCCACCTCATCCATGTTGCGAACTCCGCGAAGCCGCTGACTTGGTCCAGCCCGACCACTCTCGTGAGTCCAAGCCTGGCCTCCGTGCAGTACATTGCCGTTGCACCCGCGGCTTGGCTCGGGCGACTCCAGCAGATTGTCTTAAAGCGCGGGATGCGCACCCTCCTCATCTCGCTGGAAGACGTGAATGATATCTATGGCGCTGGCTTGTTCGGGCCTGCTGGTCTGGTGGGCCTGACCCAACGTGCCCAGGCCGACTACCTGCTCCTCGGCGCTGGGACGACCTACGACTACAAGAACTTCGAAGGCCGCAGCACAGATCTTGGGATTCCAACAGGGTGGATTCAGGTCCGTGAAGGCATGGCCGCAACCGATGACATCTACAGCGCAAACTTCACCACCGCCGTCGGCCGCCTCCCGGCTCGATCGAGCAACGAGCTTCTTAACATGGTCAACAAGATCGTTGAATTTGAACCGTCACAACGCGTGGTTCTGCTGCCAGACCGTGACGACAGCGAAGGTGGCGTCAACCGTTTCTCAGAAGCGCAGGCATCGATCCAGCATCTAGTGCCGACGGTCCTGATCGAGACCGAGACCCAGGACAACGCCGCCATCCGTCGCGACCTCATCGCCGCGATCCAGTCTGGTGCACGCACCGTCGCCTTCCAGGGCCATGCTGGCTTCCAGGAGATTGGCGATGGCTTCGTCGATGTCAACAACGCATCCTCCTTCCCGACCAGCGCCTGGCTCCTCTCTACCTGCCTGACCGGTAGCTACTTCGTCAACACCAGCGCCCCCACGCTGGCACGCACACTCTTGAATACCCCGAATGCTGGCGGTGCCATGGTGATCGCCAGCACCCGCTTTGGCAATGCCGATTACGAGCATCAGATGATTACCAAGGCGCTTGAGATCATGGCTGCTGATGGCGGCAGCTGGGGCCAGATCCTACAGACTCTGAAGCGCGATCTGGACCATGAAACCATGGCCGTGTTCCAGCTGTTTGGCGATCCAGCCATGGCCAGTTCGGCCAGCGACGATCCCCGTTCGATCAGCTTGCGCAGTCCGCAAGGCGGTGGCTTAGCTGGCGCTAATAGCACAGTGACCATCGAGTTTCACCTGCAGGGCGAAGGCTGGTGGGATGATACTCTGACCATCAGCTACCGCCGCCCTGGGGCACCCTGGCTGATAATCCGCCAGCTCAGTGCCGTACCTGGCCAGAGCGAGTACAGCATGGACTGGTTCCCCCCCACCGACGGTGAAGGCTACCAGATCAAGATTGAGGTCGCCGAATAGGGGAGGGCTTCACTGGGAGCGTCGGAGGCATCTGGCAACAGAGCCTGCTCGTTCCTCGGTTCACGCGCCACGAATGCCAGATGCGTCCGGCGGTCCCAGTGAGATAACGTCAGACTTAAAATCAGTAGGGCTGAAAGGCGGTTACGAAGTCCGCAATTAGGTCTTCGACGGCTTCGATGCCGACAGAGAAGCGGATCAGCCCGTTGGTGATCCCGACCTTCTCGCGCTCGGACTGCGGGATGCTTGCGTGTGTCATGCTCGCGGGATGGCAGATCAGCGACTCGACGCCGCCTAGGCTTTCGGCCAAGGCGAAGTAGCGAAACTTTCCCAAACACTCGCGAATCTCAGTGAGATCACGGTCGATTTCCATCGTCACAATTCCGGAGCCGCCACGCATCTGGCGCTTGGCTAACTCGTGCTGAGGATGCGAGGCGAGGAACGGATAGCGCACCCAGTTCACTTGCGCGTCTTGCTCGAGGTGGCTAGCAAAGGCCAGGGCGTTGGTCGCGTGTTGGGCCATGCGCACGGCCAGCGTCTTGACCCCGCGTTGTATCAGCCAGGTGTCGAACGGTGATGGATTCAGGCCGATCGCTTTCTGAGCAAAGACCATCTTTTCATACCAGTCGGGATCGTTGGTGGTGACCAGGCCGCCTAAGCAATCCGAATGCCCGTTGATGTATTTGGTGGTAGAGGTGACGCAGACGTTGGCGCCAAGCTCGAGCGGTGATTGGAAGTAGGGGGAGGCAAAGGTGTTGTCTACCACCAGTCGGGCATTTGCGGACTTGGCAACGGCTGAGATTGCAGCGATGTCCAGGACCTTGAGCATCGGATTCGTGGGGGACTCGATCCAGACCAGATCGGGAGCTAGGTCTGCGATTTTCGCAATGTTTGCGGAGTTTGCAAAATCGAGGTAGGTGACATAAACGCCAAATTTCTCGAAGACGCGATCGAACAGTCGATAGGTGCAGCCGTAGACATTTTCTTCGGCGACGACATGGGAGCCGGTCTTGAGGGTGGAGACGATCGCGCTGATGGCGGCCATGCCGCTGGCAAAGACGGTTGCGAACTTCGCACGGTCAAGGGCGCTGAGGGTTTGTTCGAGATTAGTGAAGTTTGGGTTCCCAGAGCGGGTGTAGTCGTAGCCACGTGTGTCACCCGGGGCAAACTGGGCAAAGGTAGAGGTGGCATAAATGGGCGGGATCACCGCGCCGGTGTGGGGCTCAGGTTCCTGGCCTTGGTGTATGGCTGCGGTCTCAAGTCTCACGAAACATCTCCAGTACGGTGTCTATGGTATGCTCAGCCAAGGCGGCATTGACCGTAACCAGGCGGGCAGCAGGTGAGCCGTTTACGTCGGCGTAGTTGATCATGCAACTGCCTTCGCGCTGGAGTCGATTGCGTACGGCAACAGTGCGGCTGCCATCGGTGTCGCCGCGCAGTCGGAAGCAGACCATGAGGGTCTGACGCGGGCAGGCGAGTTCGAGATGTGCGGAGTCCGCAACGCGGGCTTCGGCATAGGCGGCAAGGGCAAAGAAGCGGTCAATGCGGTCGGCAAAGCCTTGGTCTCCGTGGTGCTGCCAGGCAAGCCAGAGTTTGAGGGCATCGACGCGTCGTCCGCACTGCAGCGAGGCGTGCCCGAGGTCGCAGGCACCGCTGGCAGTTTCCTCATGAAAGAGGTAGTCAGCTCGGCCGACGTCGCAGACGTCGCGCAGGACAGTGGGCTGGCGGGTGAGGATGGTGGCGCTAACCAGCGGCATGCTCAGCAGTTTATGGGGATCCCAAGTGACGGAGTCGGCATGCTCAATCCCCTGCAGGAGGGGGTGC
>DMTJ01000328.1 GCA_003477185.1 Lentisphaeria bacterium | reverse complement strand
CCATTCGGCGACTTCGTCCGCGAAGATATCAGAGGTACCGGGAATAGGGGCAGTCTTAGCCATAAATCATCAATAGCAGGTGAGAATTTCGCAGGCCCCCGCTTATGCAGGCAGCGTTGGATCTTGCAGGGCGAACGTGAAACATACCGAATCCCGCAATAGTTGGTACGTCCAGCCTTGGGATAAGCTCATGCTGGCTGTGCGGGCCAGGCGACCCTCCTCCGGGGGTAACAGAAATGGCCAACAGTAGACACTCAGCTACCTATCGGTCAGAGCCCAGCAAACAGAGGCAAGTCCGCATACTCTGAATCGTCCGCTTCCTCTACCTCCTGAGTTGGCCAAAGTGAGCCGCCTGATTGGCGGATAATGCGATAGCCAAGGCCCGTCTGCAGCGCAGTGACCGTGCCCACTATGAGTGCGAATTTACGGGCACGGGTAATCCCGGTATAGAGAATTTGGTGGGTTAGCAGTCGGCTGGTAGCGGGGGCAAGCACAAAGAAAACCGAGTCAAACTCGCCCCCCTGACTTTTGTGGACCGTAATGGCAAAACCCAACTCGAATCGTGGCAGGCGCTCAAGCGGGACAATCAGTGGGCCAGCGGGCCGGGCGAAGAGGGCCCGCCAGCGCTTGCTCGCATCAAGCAGCACCACCCCGAAGTCACCATTAAAGAGACCAATCTCGCGGTCGTTCGTAGTGATTGTAATCGGTGCACCCGAAAAAATACCACCTTGGTCGCGGAGGCCTGCTCGCGAGACGAACTGCTTGGCCAAGAACGCGTTGATAGCGTCGCAGCCATAGACTCCCTTGCGGGAGGTCGTGAGAATGCGGGCAGTGCTCCCATAGGCGGAAAACTTCTCTGCGAACTCCGCCGCCGCCGCCGGATCCTCGACCACATCTACCTCGAGAGCGTCCGTGACCAAGTCCGCGTAGGTACCGGCCCCCGCTTCAGTTGGCTGGAGAAAAAAGCGTGATAACCATCCTTGCAGCTGTGCCTCGAGCGTACTGCGGGCACTGACATCCAGCCCCATTCGATACACGCCGCCTTCTGACCACGGCCAGTGTTCAACTGGGGTGCTGGCCAAAAGTTCGGGAATGTCCAAGGCCATAGTCTGGCTCCCAGTCTGCAGTGCCTCCACGACGCACGTGATATTAGCCTGAGAGCGATAGGACTGCTTGAGTAGCGTAAAGCAGTCGGTGGTTGGGCCACACTGCGGCCGCAACGGGGCCAGGTCGGGCCAAAGCTTCCCGGCGGTCTCGCGAAACGCCGACGAGTACCCAGGTGTGGCATCCGCTGGGAGCAGGTCGGAAAGGATCGCTCCGGCTTCAACCGAAGGCAGCTGGTCCTTGTCTCCCAGCATCACCAAGCGGCAATCATCTGCGATAGCCGCCAATAAACGGGACATCATCGCCAGGTCTACCATCGAGACTTCATCGACGATGATCGCCTTGAGTTGCAGTGGATTGCGCCGGTTGTAGCGAAACGAGCAGGCGCGCGGATCATAGCTCAGCAGGCGGTGAATCGTCAGGCCCTGAGCAAGGCCAGCAAAAGCGCCTTCGCTGGTTCCTACGGCATCCGTCAGCCGCTGCGCCGCGCGTCCAGTGGGAGCGACCAGGCGGATTGCCTCAGCAGGCACATCAAGCGCAATAAGAGCCTTCACAATCGCAGCGACGACCGTGGTCTTTCCGGTGCCTGGCCCACCCGAGATGAGCGAGAAGTTCTGCAGCACTGCCTGGAGCACAGCCGTTTTCTGTTCCTGGTTCAAGCGCTCTTGCTGCAGCGCTTCCCGCACCCCGCTATGCCATTCGAAGGCTGGCAGGGTGGCCGGGCGTATCAAGGCTTCTGTGCGAGCGGCAGCGGCTTTGTAGTGCACATACTGCTTCTCGAAAAAGAGCAGAGAAGCTCCCTGCCGCGCGGTCCGAATCACCGGGCGCAAGGTATCCAGAGAATCGCCGATCAAGGCGGAATCTGCGGTCGCGGCTCTGGCGACATCAGCTTCCGTAAGCTCGATGCTTTCGAGAAAGGGGCGATAGGCCGACAACGCGGCCGTCGACAGGCAGACACTGCCATCTCGCACGGCCTTGATTAGGAGCAGGATAACGGCATGCAGGGCAGGGTCTTCGATGCCTTCCAGCAGGTCGCGGCCCAACAACAGCGAGCCTTCGGCCAGCCTGAGTTGGGTGCGGGCGTCGTGATGGATGCGGACAATCTGCGGATTGTCAGGCTGCGTCAGCTGCAGCGGGTCATAGCCTTGCGGCCCAAACCGTTCAGTTCTTGGGAAGTGCACGAACTGATTTCAGAATCTGACGTCGCTCACCACGATTGCACTCATCCCAGAGCGCCAGAAACTTGCTCTGGTCTTCGTCTGTCCACTCGTCATTACGCTCCTGCACTTTCAACAGCACGTGATAGGGAAGGCGGACATTCTTCTCTTGCTTCATCATTTTCTGCAGTTCTTCGCCGACGTCCTCCCAGATCGCGTCTTCGATTGTGATTTGCTCGTCCCGAATCGGATCCGCAATGTAATCTTTCGCTGTACTCTCCAGTTGCAGAAACGTAGTCGTCGTCCCCAATCCGGTAAGCTTCCGCGAAGGCAGGAAGTGTGCGTCGTAAATCGCCTTGCTCGAGACCCGGATATCGTCAATTAGGGCATACCCTTCATTGGCAGAATCTAGCTGGAGAATGAGTTTTTCGCTGGATAGGGCGATCTCCTCGGAAATGCTCTCGGTGGACATGTGCGAGCCGTCCACGAAAAGGCGAAAGACATTGGTGGCCCCTACGGAGACCGTGAAGGCCAGATGCAGCCAGTCGTCACCTTCCCGTGCGGAGCAAAGAAGCGGCTTGTTCGGGATATCCGCAAAATACAATTCCACCTCACGAGTGCCGTCATCCTG
>DMTJ01000151.1 GCA_003477185.1 Lentisphaeria bacterium | reverse complement strand
TGGAGCAGGAGAAGGACGCGTTGCGGGATCGGTTTGTCTATCTGGAGCGCATGGAGGCGGTCGGTAAGCTGGCAGGCGGAATCGCGCATGATTTCAACAACCTTCTACACGCGATCCAGGGAAGTCTCGACTACATGGCGCGAAACGATGACCCGGCGGCGCGAAAGCAAGCGGTGAAGAACATTGATGTGGCGACCAAGCGCGCTGAGGACCTAACCGGGCAGTTGCTGGCATATGCGCGTGGTGGGAAGTATGAAGTTTCGCGAATTGATATTGGAAAGTTGGTGCGTGAAACTGAAGATCTGTTTCGACCGATGGTTGCCAACCACCACGACCTTCGTGTGGTGGTGCATCCCGACCCGATGTTTGCCTCGGGTGATAGGACGCAGCTCCAGCAGGTCGTCCTGAATTTATTGCTAAATGCCCAAGAGGCACTGCCGGAATCGCAGGGGAGGATTACCGTGCGGGTGGAGCCTGTCCTGGATCACACGCCTGGCTGGAAAAATGCGCAAGAGCGGTCTGACTCTGTCTGTGATTTCGTGATTCGCGTAAGAGACAGCGGTTGCGGGATTTCGCCTGAGGTCGAAAAACGGATTTTTGAGCCGTTCTTCACCACGAAGACCGGAAAGGGGACTGGGATGGGCTTGGCCATGGCGTATGGCTGCATCGAGAATCACCATGGCGTGCTGCATGTCGAAAGCCAGGAAGGGGAGGGGACCGAATTTTTTGTATTCTTGCCCAGCGCCTCACGGACGGAGTTGCCTGAAATACTGGCAGCTACGGGTGACTGAATACCAGTGTTTTCGCGGATGCTGAGCTGTTGTAGAACAGCAGCGCTTCGCCGACGGGAACTGGTTGGCTGGGGACGCTCCATGCACCTGCGACGAAGGTAATCTCCTCCCAATCCTGTGCAGAGAAGTTCCAGAGCCGAACTCGGTCTCCTTCGGTTGGGCCTGACGAAAATGCCGCAGCCAGCAGTCGTTGTTCCGGGTAGGGCGTGCCGAGCATCTGCCAGGATTCTGCCGGAACGGTCCTGCTTACTGTTGCATCTGTAAGGACAGCCCCGGCTAGTACTTTCGACTGGGGCGCTGTCTTGGCGGTCAGCATGTAGCCGGCGCCGGTGTCGCCGTTGAGGCGGGTTGTCGGCAATGAGGTGTTCGTGCCATCGATGAGCCAGCCGTTACCCGATTGGCTGTAGCGATTAAAATGCGTTCCGGTCCACACGTGCCACCAGTCACCATCTGCACCATCTCTGGCGAGCTGGGGGCTGATCCCCTGAGCGTGAGCTGTGTTTAGGCCATCGTCAAATGGCGAGCATATGGAAATGGTCTGATCAACCAGCAGTTCGCGCAGTTGTGCGCCCACTGTGGCGGACGAAGATCCGCGCACAACTTGTACGGTCAGTGAGATAGTCGATATCGTCAAGGGGAGCCCGAGCCCGTTCTCATCCTGCGCCGCGACATTACGCAGTGAGATGCTATGGATTCCTTCACTCAGCGTAGGAGGCATTTGTAGGGTGACGGTTTCCGTCATGAAATCTCCCGTGTACGATAGCTGTGAGGCGAGCACTGAGGTGTCGAAGGAAAAATCATAGAGGTCGCTGTCTCCAGCGTGGAGATTCTGACTGATCGAGATGTCATTAATCCCTTCAGGAGGAACGGACTGGTCGTCGTCCTCTGTGTCCCAGTCCAATGCCGCATAGCTCCGCGTCAGAAGCGTCCAATCGGCGCCGGGCATCACGACGTCATAGCGAAGAGCGCCGATGTCTGCAGTGGTAAATCCGTGAATCACCAGCGGGAGGGTTCCGCCCGGAGCGACCGCTGCCGGGCCGGTCGAGATCCCAGTGTCTTGCTGGCTGCGGATGGTTAGGTCCAGGGACTGTGCCATGCTGCCTATTGCGGCGAGCACGATTGCAACAACTATTGACACCTGATGTTGCATAAATCCCTTCTGGGTGAGATGGTTAGCCCCCAATGTGACCGTCTGTCGAGATCAGACTATACGTTCGATCGATCCTCACCGCAAGATTGTACCATGCGCCTTCTTCCTTCTCATGTCGTTCTTCTGGGCGCTGCCCTGTGCTTCACCTTGTCAGTGAACTTGAGTGCCACGGTTTATCGCGTTGGCCCCGGCCAGGCACTGGAAAGCATCGGAGACGTGCCATGGGAAGTGATTGCCGCCGGAGATCTGGTGGAGATTTACTGGCGTTCGACACCATACCGCGACAAATTCATTATCGCCGGCCAGGGCAGCGCGGCTGCGCCGATCGTAGTGCGGGGCATTCCGAACCCAGCGGGAGAGCTTCCGGTGCTGGATGGCTGGGGCGCGACCACGCGTACGGCGCTGAATTATGGCGGAGAGGCCCGCGGAATTATTAAAATAGGATACAGCTGTATTCCTGCAAGAGTGCCGCCGTGTGCCTGGTTTGAGAGCAAGGGGAATAACTGTGTGACAAGTTTTCCATGCCCGGGCGCAGGCGATAATACCACATACGACGGAGATCCTAGTTATATCACAATCGAGGGACTTCATCTTCTGCACTTTCGGCCAGGTGAGAACCCTAATGAGCACGATTTTATAAATGATGGTGGGGATGTTGAATGGTATGACTTTAACCTGCAGCAGATTGTCCCCGTAAAATATCAAGTGAATGCGGCTGGAATTTTTATCGAAAGTGGGCGAAATATCACAATTAGGAACTGCATTTTTGAAGATGGCGGGAATGGGATATTCTCGGATGAATTTACCCATGACCTGTTGATCGAAGGATGCCGTTTTACTGGGAATGGTACAGTTGGCAGCGATCGTCAACATAATGCCTATACCGAAGCCCACGGAGTTACCTACCAATACAATTGGATGGGGTCGCTGCGCGATGGTGCTGCCGGGAATAACCTGAAGGATCGCTCGAGTGATACCGTCATTCGCTATAACTGGATAGAAGGGGGCGGGCGGCAGATTGACCTTGTCGATACCGGGAGTCGGGACGTCTTTAACGACGCTGGCTACCAGAATACCTACGTCTATGGAAATGTTCTAATTGAGACCCATGACGAGGGGAATCGGCAGATTGTTCACTTTGGCGGAGATCAGCCGGATGTCAGCCTCTACCGCAAGGGGAATCTCTACTTCCACCACAATACCGTTCTGTCCTATCGGACCAGCGTGACCTCACTTTTTCGTCTTCACAATCATGGGCAGGTCTATTGCCGAAATAATATTATATATTTAGCAGTAAATACGGCGACAAGTGCACTGAGTATTATGGATATTGACGAAGACCCGGTGTTGAATATTGAATTTTCCAGGAATTGGGTCAATCAAGGTGTTGTGGTGCAACATCAATTCGGTACAGTGTCGGACCTTATTCAGACTAAAGATCCGGGATTTGGAGATTTGGTGGGTGGGGATCTTACTCTACGAGGGGACTCAGTTTGTCGGGATGTTTCCTTCGCTTTGGTTGGCAATGGGGCCTCTCACCCGGCGCTTTGTGAGTACCAGTTGCATCAGTATGGATCTGCCCGCCGGGCCTCTGGGACGTCAGACTTAGGAGCTTTTGAGTATCAGCTGCCCGCGGCCATTGCGGGCTCCGCAAATGATACGATCAGAACTGACGAAGACGTTGCGTTTGTGGGATTCGCCGCGAACGGAGTGCTTGTGAACGACTTCCTGCCACGCAAGAAAGGGGTGGTCCCGATTGTGCTGACCGAGCCCCAAAAGGGCCACGTGAGGATGCAATCCGATGGCGGACTTACCTACACCCCAGATGCCGATGCGAATGGAAGCGATAGCTTTACCTATGCACTTGTGGAGTTGCCGCCTCAGATCATCAGCGCCATTGCGACCTACGGCGATGCTTACGACTTGGCCTACTCTGCCGGAGATAGAGTGAAGATTGTCTTCGACACGCCGACGGATTGGGCCGGCGGTAGCGGACTCCATGGTAAGTCGACGGTCGACTCACTCTTTCAGATTCGGGGCGCTGCGGGGCTGGAAGTGATCGGGGCGGATTACCAAGGCTGTTGGAAGTCCAATACGTGCTACGAGATCACGGTGCAAGATATCACTGGAGCAGACGCGATCGCGCCAGGGGCGTCCTATGTGCGGCCGGTTGGCGCCTTGCCGATCCGTTCTGCGAGCGGGCTCTCCGACCCGGCTTTCCAGGATTCACCCGTACTCAGTGGAATGTTTGAGTTGGCCCCCATCCAGTGGACCAGCCTTGTGAATGCAGCGGCGGAGCCAGACGGGACGCTCTCGGAGACGAGCGATTCAGCGTCCGGCTGGGTCGGGGGTGGTGTTTCCGTGCAATCAGTCAGTGAGGGGAATGGAATTGCTACCTACGTGGTGCACGAGCCAGCGCGCTGGGTAGCGATCGGCTGGGGGGATGGCAATCCGGGCATTTCCCACCTGGAGATGGACTTCTGCTTAAAGATTCACAGCCAGAATGCGCTCGCAGTCTACGAGTTTGGACAGATCGTGAAGGTGCCGGGAGATCCGCTCGTGATTGTCAAGCCTGGGGACCAGCTTGCCGTGGAACTGCGGGACGGTGCGGTGCTGTATTGGTATAATGGCACCGTGCACCACACATCCACCCGAACCACTGCTGACTCTGTGTTTCCGCTGTATGTGGATGTGTCTTTGGGGGCATTGGCGAAGGCGATCCGGGCATGGGTCGGTCTCCCAGCCACTGAGGTCGAGCCAGT
>DMTJ01000107.1 GCA_003477185.1 Lentisphaeria bacterium | reverse complement strand
CCATACTTCCGGGACGACATCCAGGTCACTGCTTCGACGTTTAGCGGGTGAATTGCGAAGATCGCAGCGGTGGCGAGAGCCACGCGCCCGCGTCCGGGGGCGGCAATGGGGAGCCAGCGCCTGAGCCAGAGAAAGAGGAGGATCGCAGCGGTGGCGTGCAGGAGGGTGTTGGAGAGGTGAAAGGCCAGCGGCTGCATTCCCCAGATGGCATAATCCAGCGCGTAGCTCAGTACGCGAAGCGGCTGAAAGGTGCGGCCTGGTGTGGGCGTGAAGATGGCGACCACGTCGCCGAAACTAGCAATACGGATTGCCGGGTTGTCGACGATGAGCCCGTGGTCGTCCCAGTTGGTGAACGCGTTCCCGAAGGTGTTTGCGAAGTTCGCAAACACCAGAACTGCGAGGCCGCAGCAGAGGAGTTGGGTCTTTCGGGCAGGGTTCATTCGGCAGCCTTCCGGCGAGCGGCCAGCTGTCAGTCTGGCAGGGCAGTGCCTGCATCACGTGCAGCTTGGAGCGCGGACTCCCTGGCTGCGTCAAACCACCACCAGTTGAGCACGTTGTCTTCAAAATAGGCCTTGGCTGCGTAACGGTCGACATGGCCAAATCGATTCCAGTAGACGCCGCGATCGTAGTCGATGTACCAATGCGGGATGATGTAGTGCCCCGCGCAGAGGATGCGGTCGAGGACTTGCACGTTGATCACGAGTTCCTCGCGGGAGGGCGAGGCAATTAGCGCTTCTACGACTTCGTCGACGGCGGGATTCTTGAGCCCGATGCTGTTGCTGCTGCCCGAAGTGTCGGCAGCTCTGGTCGTCCACTTGTCGCGTTGCTCGTTGCCGGGAGACTCGCTCTGGCCGAAGCCGTCGACGATCATGTCGAAGTCGAATTCCTTGTAGCGCTTGCTGAATTCAGC
Source organism: Lentisphaeria bacterium (assembly GCA_003477185.1). Classification (GTDB taxonomy): domain Bacteria; phylum Verrucomicrobiota; class Lentisphaeria; order JABSQK01; family UBA12247; genus UBA12247. Next base: position 2,902 of record DMTJ01000107.1, on the reverse strand, counting down.
AGGCTGCACCAGTTGGTAATCTATCTTGGCACCGATAGTGCGGAGATTCTCGATGAAGGGATTGACCAACCGCACCCAGCCCTTGTTTGAGAGGAGAATGGAGAACTTGAGTTCGACGCCATCCTTTACGCGACATTCTGCCTCCTCATGATAGAGCCAGCCTTTGGCCTCAAGTAACTTATTGGCACTGGCCAGGCGGTCTTCGATGGAGGCGACGGGCTGACCGGGGATCTCGCCGACATTGAATGGGCCGCGGGTGATGGCGTCTCTGTAGACGTGGATGGTGCGGGTCTTGGCGTCGTTGTGTTTCTTGCGCAGTGCGATGAGCCGCTCGCGGACTTTGCCTGCGGCAGGCCCCCGGCTGCGCATCTCCGCGTGATTGTCGAAGAAGCAGACCTGGCGTTTGTACTGGCCATAGAACAGGTTTTTGTTCATATACTCGAAGTCCATGGCAGCGGCGAGAGCCATGCGAACGTCGCGGGATTGGAATTGCGCTCTCCGCAGGTTCATGACGAAGCACTGCATGCCAGAGACGCGATTGTGGCTGAAGGTGGCTTTGCGGATGTAGTTTTTCTGGATCGAATCGCCGTCGAAGGATAAGGCCCAGTCTTTCGAGCTGCTGACCATCTTGATGTCGACAAGGCCGCCGGTGAGGGCCTGCAGTTCGGCGTTCGGGTCGAGGTAGAGCAGGACGCGGACGGTGTCGAAGTTATAGCGACCGCGATTTACCGGGATCTGAGTACCCCAGTAATTTGGGTTGCGCTTGTAGGTAATGAACTTGGCCGTATCGAAGTTGTCGACGACGTATGGGCCGCTGCCGATCGCGATCTCGTCGAAGTCGCGACCAAAGACCTTCCCGTCCGCTCCGTAGATGTGCTTGGGAAGAATGGAAAGCTGTCCGAGAATTAGCGGAAGTTCTTGATTGTAGGTGGAGAAGGTGAATATGACGGTGTGGTCATCGATTTTCTCCGCGCTCTTGACGTCCGCATAATAGCTTTTCATGGTCGGCGTGTACTGCGGATCTTGAATGAGATTGAAGGAGAAGACGACGTCGTCGGCGGTCAACGGGTGGCCATCAGAGAATACGGCTGCAGGATTAAGCTGATAAGTGACTGATAGGCGATCCTCGGCCAGCGTCACGCGCTGGGCAATGAGGCCGTACTGCGAGAATGCCTCGTCTGAGTCATCGCTGCCATCCATCAGCGTTTCGAATACCAGCGACAGCAGTGGGGCAGGGCGGCCCTTCAGGGAGAAGGGATTGAGCTTGGTGAAGGCACCGAGTGTGGACATGCGCAGCGTGCCGCCCTTCGGTGCGTCGGGATTCGCATGCGCGTAATGCTGGTCGAGACCGTACTTGAGGTCCTCCGGCCCGTAGATGGCCAGGCCATGCGAGCTGACCGGCGGCGCGGCGAATAGGGGAAGGACTAGGAGGACGGAAGCTAGAAGTATCGTGCGCATGAGAAGCCTTGGAGTGAGTTTTGAAGGTAGGAGGCGATCGCTTGCTGGATGTTCCGGATACCATTCGGCATCCCTTGCTACTGGTTCGCGGCGAGCACGCGTTCTAGGGCGGGGTCTGGCTCTGCGCCGAGGCGGCGGGCGGCTTGGTACCAGAAACGGGCTTTATCGAAGCGCGGCTTCTCCAGCGTGGTGTAGAGCACGGCGAGGTTGAAGGCGGTGTCGGAACTGTTGCCGTCGAGTTCGAACGAACGCTCGAGCGAGACGGCGGCAGTTTGGGACCAACCGAGCTGGCGGCAGGCGACGCCGAGGGCGCGATGAGTGTCTGGATTGTCTGGAAACAGGGCGGCGGCGCGAGAGAGCATAGAGACTGCCATTTGGGACTTGCCCAACTTGGCCAAGGCATAGCCGAGCGGCAGGAGTGTTTCCTCCGCGTCTGGGTTAAGGTAGTAGGCGCGAGATAGATAAGCCTGACCGTTTTCGAGGTCGCCAAACTCAACCAACAGGTGCCCCAAACGGCGCAGCGCCTGCAGATTGTCCGGGGCTTCTTCAAGGATGCTCTGGTAGTGCCACTTCGCTGCTTCGGTCTTGCCCTGTGCTTCGGCGGCGGCTGCCTGATTAAGCTGCGCCTGGACGTGGGCTGCGCGGTCGAGGTCGGCTGCGGATTCGGTCGCTTTTGGTGCCGTGGCGGTGACGACGGAGGCTTGGGCGCTGAGGTCCTCATTGCGCGAGCGCTCGGCGTCTAACTCACTGAGCAGCTTGGCGATCTGCTTCTGTAGGAGAGTCTGGCGGTAGTCCGACTTACTCTCGGTTTTTGTGAGCTCCCCGCGAAGCTCCGCCAACTCGCGCGCGAGGCTGTCGGCTGCTTCGCCACGGTTCAGTGTGGCGGCTTGGGCCGTTTGCAACTCACTCTGCGCCTGGGCTAGGTTTCGCTTCAGCGTGCTCACTAGCTGACGGTAGCCGGGCAAGTCGGCGGGCTCATCGCTGGCAGCCGCGGCGGAGGCCACCCCTGCCCGGGGACCGGACTGTTTCGCCAGCTGGGCGCTGATGGCGCGGGTCAGGGCAACCTGCGTTTCGTACTTCTGGCGAAGTGCGGCATTCTCTCCTGTCAGCGTCTTGAGCCGGTCCCGATTTGCAAAGAGATCGGACTCCTCCTTGTGAAGCTCGGCTACGCGAGCCGCGAAGCGCCTCTCCAGCTGGTCGCTTACAGAACGCAGCTCGGCATTTGCGCGTTGCAGCTGGTCGATGTCTTGGTTGCGCTGGTTCAGCTCGGCGCGCAGTTGTGTGGTCTCTACGGCATCCTTGCGCAGGCCAGCCATCTGGCTGGTGACAGCGCTGTGCTGAGTGCTGAGCTTCTGTTTCAACTCGAGCTGAAGGCGCTCCTGTTCCGCCAGATCTGCCAGAAGCCCATCGATCGTGGATTGGTGGGCAAGCTCCCGGTCGCGCG
>DMTJ01000117.1 GCA_003477185.1 Lentisphaeria bacterium | reverse complement strand
AAGCTCGCCAAACAAAAATATGGCGCAGTTGAACCATGGCGTGGTGATGACCAAGTACGTGGGCGCACGCGGCAAATCTGGCTCAAACGATGCCCATGCCGAGTACGTAGCCGAGCTGCGCGCATTGTTCGACGATGCCGGGGTAACCTGGCAAACGGGTGAGATTGGCAAGGTCGATCCGGGCGGCGGCGGTACCATCGCCTACATGCTGGCCAGGTATGAGATGGACGTGATCGACTGCGGAGTCGGCGTGATGAGCATGCATGCCCCCATGGAAGTCGTCGGCAAGTTTGACCTGTACATGGCCTACCGCGGTTTCTCGGCGTTTCTTGCCTGACAGCGCTGCCGCTGGCCCGCCGGTTGAGAATCGTGCGGGCGGGCGGTATTGTACCGTCTTTTTCTTATTCTATGACAGTGGGCGTGTCTTGCCACGCTGCGCTGATGGCTATGGAGTTTTTTGATGGGTAACCCTACCGGTTTTATGGATGATACGCGCGCCTTGCCGCCAAAGCGGCCTGCGACTGAGCGCATAGAGGATTATAACGAGCTGTATCTGGAATGGCCGGAAGAAAAGCTTCAGGACCAGGCCTCGCGCTGTATGGATTGTGGCGTCCCGTTCTGTCATATCGGTTGTCCGCTGGGAAATATTATCCCAGATTGGAATGACCTCGTTTATCGTGGACGCTGGGAAGAAGCGATCGAACGCCTCCAGGCGACGAATAATTTCCCCGAGTTTACTGGTCGGCTATGCCCAGCGCCCTGCGAAGAGGCGTGTGTTCTTGGCATTAATGAGCCTCCCGTCACCATCGAAGAAGTCGAGAAGACGATCGTAGAGCATGCCTTTGCGAAAGGTTTAATCAAGGCCCAGCCACCAGCCATACGCACTGGAAAAGTAGTCGCTGTGATCGGCTCCGGCCCAGCGGGTCTAGCCTGCGCCCAACAGCTTAACCGCGCAGGCCACACCGTGACTGTATTCGAGCGCGCTGATCGCATCGGCGGCTTGCTGCGCTACGGCATTCCGGACTTCAAGATGGAAAAGCACATCATCGACCGGCGGCTGGCCATCATGGAAGAAGAAGGCATCACCTTCGAAACCAACGCTCATATCGGCGTGAATCGGCCTACGTCCGAGCTTGAAGCGTTCGACGCTGTTGCTCTCTGCGGTGGTTCGGCCAAGCCCAGAGATATGCCCGTCGCTGGCCGAGAGCTGGACGGCGTGCACTTCGCTATGGACTTTCTGACCCAGTCAAACAAATGGGTAGCTGATGGCTTTCCCAGCACCGACGAACTGACACGGGCTGAAGGTAAAAACGTGATCGTCATCGGTGGCGGGGATACTGGCAGTGATTGTATCGGCACCTCGAACCGGCAGGGTGCACGTAGTGTCACCAACTTTGAGCTCCTGCCCAGACCACCTGACGGGCGCCCCGGGCACCAGCCCTGGCCTTACTACGCAATGAAATTGCGCACCAGCACCTCCCACGAGGAAGGCTGTGATCGCAATTGGAGCGTGTTGACCAAGGAATTTGTCGGCAAGGACGGCAAGCTAACCGGTCTTAAGACTGTGCAGGTTCAGTTCGTTCCCAACCCAGATGGAGGCCGGCCGCGCATGGAAGAAGTGCCCGGCAGTGAGCAGACCTGGGCTTGTGAACTTGTCCTGCTTGCCCTTGGCTTTCTCGGCCCAGAGACCAACACCATGATTCAAGACCTGGGTCTGGAACTGGATGAGCGTGGAAATGTCAAAACCACCGAATACCGGAGCAATGTCGAAAATGTCTTCGCAGCTGGCGACATGCGACGGGGTCAGTCCTTGATCGTGTGGGCTATCTCAGAAGGCCGCGAGTGCGCACGTCAGCTAGATATTTTCCTCCAAGGCTCGAGCGAGCTACCGACAAAGGGCCCCGAAGACCTGCCACGCGTCTGAACTGCCGCTAGTGTTTTCTAGCTGTGGTCACGTACAGTAGGAAAGTTCCTGACGTGATTTGTTGGACGGAGTCGCATGAACGATACGCACAATCAAGGCACCGGGCGTTCTAAGCGAGCGGCACAGCGTGGTTTCAGCCCGCTACATCCGGTGATCGTTGGCTACTGCCTAGCCAACTTTCTCCGGGTGCCGGACCTTGTGAACATCTTCTTCACCGCCCTCATTCTTACTGTCGGGCTGTACCTAGTCCTGCGGGCCGGGGATCTTGATCGTCTTCCGCTGGCATTGGCCCAGAGAGCGGAGAAACTGCTCAAGCGCTTCCGTACATTCTGGCTTGAGTGGTTGCTCCTAGTTGGAGTCATCTATATCGCCTTCGCAGAAGAACTGCCGATTCCGCAGTGGCTGCCGGGTGAATCGTTAGTGGAACAGGTCAACTACTGGCAGGTTATCTGCTGCTGTCTCCTGTTGCTGGCCAGCGCACGCCTGAACCAGATTGAGACCTTCTCGTTCCGCCGCAAGCGCGCAGAGGCAGAGGGCGAAGAAGAACTCGAGGCCCCGCCCCCCATGCCAGAAGACCGCGATGTGCAACGGCTCGACGCCTCACGAGCTCGCTCTTCCGCCCATCACGTAGACCAACGCAGCCAGGCTGGTAGCCCAGAAGGCGACCTCTGGCGCAGCCAGCAGCAACAGCGCTGGCAAGCCTGGATCCAGGAAGAAGTCGAACGTCTCGGCAGCTAAATAATTAGCATCTGCGGTAGGTGAAGGGGGACGAGCCAGGGCTCTGTTTCAACAGGCGCGAGAAGTAGTACACGGTGGAGAAGCCAAGGCGATCCGCGATCTCCGAAACTGCCAGATCTGAGTCCGTCAGCCAGTACCGGGCAAGATTTAGGCGCACATCCAGAAGATACTGGTGAGGTGCCATGCCAATATGAGCCTTGAATACCGGTTGAAAACGAGAGTAGCTCATGCCAAGCGCGCGAGCCAGACGCTTCACATCGACGGCTTCCTTGCAGTGCTCAGCCAGATAACGCCGCGCCTTCTAAACCTGCTGCGCAGTCACGCGATCGACCGGTCGCATGCTCATCGCGCGCGATCGGACATGCGCCAAGGCCATCACTGCTCGAGCACCCATGAGTTGTTGATACCCTCCCAGTGCCTGATCTGCCAGCCCGGCAACAGACCGGATCAACTGCAGTAGCTCATGGTCGTGACCGACCCGGACCACCGCTTTGTCTGGCGAGAAAAATGAGCCCATGATCCGCTCCGCCGCATACCCATCCCCCCCAGTTTCCCGTCCAACCCACGGTGCGAATCGGCCGAAAGCGATGCCAAACGCCGGGATAAAGGAAGAAGACCTACAGCGACCAGTGGGGGGCCGATTCCAATATCCCGCGACCTTCGCTGATGTAGACCAGCTGGTATTCCTGAAGCGTCCGGCCTGCATCCCTGGTGAACTGATATGTCGGGGAATGCTTGGCCAGACTCTGCGGATAATCGCTCCCGGGCACGACGTCAGCCAATCCGTAATCGACCACATACAAGCCCCAGCGGAGCGCATCTGCCTCTGCCGGTAGGTCGCGAGAGAAATCAGGGTGGATATTCTGAGCCATAGTCAAAATATGCAACAGAATTGATCAGTGCGGCCGCTTCGGGATAACCACCTGCGCGCAAAATAAACTGGGTGATCGGTGCAGGAAAAAGTGGCGGGCGTTGCAACCTCCGTAGAAACTCCCTATCTCTGCAGCATTGAATCAGCCATCTTCGCCGCCAGTGGCCTCAGCGATTCTGCTCGCGCTTCTCCAGGTCTCGGTCCGTATCGACCTCAATCTCCACGACGTCCGCCGCGATTAGCTCGTGCTGCGTCGCGACAATCTGTGAGTACGGTGTGTACGCCGCAGAAGTGATCCGCACGCGCTTACTGCCTGCGGCCTTCTCCGAGAGCGCCGGGCGCTGGACTTCGTGCCCATTCAGCCAGGTACGGCCAGTCTGGTCGATATGGACACGGTCTGTACTGGTGCAGCCACACGCCAACGCCAGCACGCAGGTCAAAATCAGGATTCGCATGATGTTTCCTCAAAAGTGTTGTCGTCTCTCTGCAAATATTCCGCCTGACTGCGGAAAAGCGAGCGCACACCTTACACGTGTGTGTTGTGGTGTTATGTTTACAGCCGCCCTTGGATCAACTCTCCACGGGTTCTTGACATGTCTCCAGTCCCTCGGATACGATACCACCGTTGTCGAACCTCCAGCACACCCTTAAACGATCTGCTAATTTTTCGGGGATATCCCTGCACACGGGAATCCGCGCGCGGTTGGTCCTGCGCCCTGCCGACGAGGATACCGGCTTCGTGCTGCGCCGTGTCGATCTTCCTGGAAAACCGGAGATCCCGGCTATTGCAGACAATGTCGTGGACGTCCGTCGCGCCACCACGCTGGCCGTTGGCAACGCCCACGTGCACACGGTCGAGCATGTGCTCGCCGCCCTGTACGGCATGGGGGTCGACAACGCCTACATCGAACTCGACGGCGCGGAGCCCCCAATCGCAGACGGAAGCAGTGAGCCATTTATCCAGATAATAAGGGAGGCGGGCACTGTCCCGCAGACCCTGACACGCACGATCGCTTACATCGATCAGCCCGTCACAGTCACCCAAGAAGAGACCACCATTGTCCTGCTTCCCGAAGAAAACTACCGAATCTCATGTACTGTCGCATTCGGGCCCGGTTTCCTGACTCAGTTTTATAGTACTGAGATTACGCAGAAAAGTTTTGTTGAGGAGCTGTCGGCTGCACGTACCTTTTGCCCGGATTACGAAGAGATTGAATCACTAATGGAGGCCGGCTTGATTCGCGGAGCAAGCTTGGACAATGCCATGGTCTTGAAAGATGGTGCGATCATCAGCAAAGATGGGTTACGTTTTGCCGATGAGTGTGTGCGACATAAGATGCTCGACATAGTCGGAGACCTGAGCTTGGTGGGTCATCGGCTGCGCGGCCATGTGGTCGCGCTAAAGCCCGGGCACCCCAGCAACGTGGCACTGGCCAGAAATATCCGTGAGCACATGAGAGTGGAGAGGGCATGAGTAACTACGAATCATTGATGGGACCCGCGGACATCAGCGACGAGCTTGGCTATCGCCCGCCGTACCAGATGCTGGATCGTGTCGCAAAAGTGGACGGTGCCTGGGTCGGCACTAAGTGTGCCACCGCCGGATCCCCATATTTCCAAGGGCACTTCCCCGATCAGCCGATCCTGCCGGGCGTCCTCCAAGTGGAGGCAATGTTTCAACTGGCAGTCCTGATCTGCCGCAAACAGGGCATGACCGGCCTTCCCGTCCTGCGCGGCTTGGACAACGTCAAGTTTCGCCGCCCGATCATGCCTGGCTTTCGTATGATGACCTATGTCTCCGTCACCAAGGAGGAGCAAGGCTTTAAGGCCGTCTCCACCGTAGAATGCGACGGAACAGTCGCGAGCCAAGCCAAGCTTACCTTTGAATTTGTCGACGGTACCGAAGAGTTGACACCGAAAGAGTTCCTGCCGAAGTACGAGGGTGCTCCCTTCGAACACGTGGTAGAAACCGCAGAAATTATGCAGGCCATTCCGCATCGCTATCCATTTTTGATGATCGATCGCGTTATGGGCTTCTCAGAGAACTTTCAGGCGACAGACCCCATTCGCGCTCTGCGCAGCGTCTCCGCCGATGAGCAACGCTCGCTCGCTTGGTACGGAAACCACGCCTTTCTGCCGGCCACCATGCTCACCGAAATTCTGGCACAGGTCGGCTGCGTCGCCCGCCTCCTCAACCCGGAGAATAGAGGCAAGCTCGTCTATTTCGTCGCCGTGGACCGTGCCCGCTTTACCCGCTCCATTCTACCTGGCGATGAATTGGTCATCGAAGGCCAGCTCGTCTCCCTCCGCGAGCGCTACGGAAAAGGTGTCGGACGCGTACTGGTCGGCTCAGAAGTTGTCGCCGAAACGGACGTCAAGTTCGCGATGGCCGAGTCCAGTAAATGACCCATATTCACCCGACCGCCGTTATTGAAGACGGTGCCAGGATCGGTGAAGGCTGCACCATCGGCCCCTATTGCACGATTGGTCCCCACGTAGAGATCGGGGGCGGCTGCACGCTTCATAGCCATGTCGTTCTGAGCGGCTACCTCCGGCTGGGAAAGGATTGTGAGATATTCCCCTTTGCTTGCCTCGGCATGCAGACCCAAGACCTGAAGTTCGAGGGAGACATCACCTACGCGACCATTGGGGACCGAACCGTCATTCGCGAATACGTGACCGTAAACGCCGCCACCACAGCTGGCGCCTCCACCATCGTCGGTAGTGATTGCCTGATCCAGTCCTATTGCCACATCGCCCATGAGTGCAACATCGGCAACCACGTCATCATGAGCAGCGCAGCCATGCTGGCTGGTCATGTCACCTTGGAAGACTACGCGATCATCGGCGGCCACACCGGGATCGTGCAGTTTGTTCGAGTCGGTCAACACGCATTTGTCGGCGGTTATACCAAGCTTGCCGGCGATGTCTTGCCATTCTCAATCGTCGAGGGCGTCCCCGCCGCGACCCGTGGTATAAACAAGGTGGGCCTGAAGCGTCGTGACTTTTCCCCCGAGCAAATTGATGCCATCGCGGAAGCACACCAGCTGATTATGACCTCCCCAACTGTTGCCGGCGGCAATAAGGCAGCCCTCGCGGCCCATCCTGAAAACGCCGACATCGCCGCCATGGCCGCCTTCTCCAAAGGCTCCAAGTGTCCACTTGTCCGGCGCACCAAGAGCGACTAGCCTGGATCATTCAGGCGAGCCTGACCATAACCTCGTAGCGCGGAGCAGACGATGCGTGTTCTGATCATAGGGGTAGGAGACGTTGGGACCGAAATGGCCCGCATTCTTTGCGAAGCCCGCAACGATGTTGTCGTTATCGACCGCAACGGTGCTCTCCTAGAGCAACTCAAAGACTCATTGGACGTCATGACCGTCACTGGCGACGGCAGCACCATGTCCTGCCTCCATCGCGCCGGTATCGACCAGACAGACCTCCTCCTCGCCGTCACTGGCCGCAGCGAGGTAAACATTCTCGCCTGCGTCTTGGCAAAACACGCCGGCGTCGCCAAAACCATCGCCCGCGTTCGCCGCGCCGATCATTTCGACAGCATTGCCGAAGGCGTCACCGCCGCCGTCGTCGGCGTCGATGAGCAGATCATCACCGAACTCGAATGCGCCTCGAACATCATCGATGCCCTCATTCACCCGCAGGTCAAAGAAACCGTGCGGCTCAGCCATCCCGACGCGCAGATCGTGAACTTCCAGATCAAATCCGGCTCCCCCATCATTGGCGCCAATCTCGCCAACTTTCCCCATCCAGAAATGCTCGAGCAGTTGCGTTTCTGCGCTATCCTCCGCTACGGGCAAATGATCATCCCCCACGGGCAGACCACTTTTTCCGCCCGCGATGAACTCTATGTCGCCGGGGCCCAGACCATGATCGAAGAGCTGATCGAGTGGGCAGACCCGCTCGAAACCGCCGTGGGCCGCGTCATCATCGCCGGGGCCACCCAACTCGGCTTCATGCTCACCGACATGCTCCGCCCGCTGGATATACGCGTCACCCTGATCGAGCCAGATGAGCGCCTCGCTGCCCAAGCTGCAGCCACCCTCGGCAACCGCACCCTCGTCATCCAAGCACAGTCCACCGACTCCGGTGCGCTGCGAGAAGCTGGCATCGACGCCTGTGACGCCTTTATCGGCCTTCAGGCCGACAATGAGAGCAACATGATGAGCTGCATCCTGGCCAAGCGCCTCGGTGCCAAGAAAGTCATCGCCAGCACCCAGAACCTGGATTACATGCAAGTCATCGCTGGCATCAACCTCATTGACTGCGGCTTCAGCCCGCTCATCGCAGCCATCAACGCGCTCATCAAATGCGTCCCCAGTGACCGCCGCCAGACCGCCGCAGTGCTCAAACGCGTACCCGCCGAAGTCGTCGAATTTGTCGTAGACAACAACGCACCCGCGGCCGGCAAACGCATCGCCGACCTGAAGATTCCGAACGACATCGTCCTGGCTCTGATTTTCCGCGGCGATGACTTGGTCCCCGCCATCGGTAGCGAAACCATCCGCGAGCGCGAC
>DMTJ01000483.1 GCA_003477185.1 Lentisphaeria bacterium | reverse complement strand
GCCATTCACATAGGTCTTATTCTGCGAGGAAAGATCCTCTAGCAGCCAATCCTCGTCATCAAAGTCAAGGCGGCAGTGCTCATGGGTAACCCAGGGGTGCAACAGTTGCAGGTTTGCCTCCGCCGAGCGCCCGATTACCCAGTTAGTACGGACGCCACTCCATTCGGGGACGCGTCCCTCGGCGATAAGTAGCAAATACGCACCTGGGCTATCGGGCGGTACGTAGTCATCCAACAAGGCCTGAATCCGCCGCAGGCGCTCAGCGGGCTCCTGACCAAGCCGTTGCTTCCCCGTGTCTCTAAATGCGCGAATTAGGTTCCGCTCAATCTCCTCTAGCATTACTCGCCCCGCTCCTCTCTCACGACAGCGATCTCCTTCTGCAGGAGAGTCAATACACGGCGCTTCTGGTTGTAGATGTTCGCCTCGGGAATTCCGAGCGCGGCGGCTACGTCCTCAGCACGCTGCCCCTCGAGGACATAGCGCCGAAATGATTCTAGAACGTGTGGCTTGACCTTATTCTTCACTCGCTTCAGTCCTTCGAGTAACAGATGCTGCTCCCACTCCCGGTTCCAATCGTGCTCCCAGTTACTCAGCCACGGGTCTTCTGCCTCTACCACATCCGTATCTAACGGTGCATTTCCGGTTCCCATTGCCTGCTTTTTCTCACGCCGAAACGCATCTGCGACCCGGCTTTTGACCACAGTCATTAGCAGCGACCGAAAGCTCCCACGCATCGGGTCGTACGAAAACTCCGGCATGATTCTGGAGAAAGTAATCAAGGTTTCCTGCAGAACATCTTGGGCGACATGATTATTACAGCCCCGTTTGCAGGCAAAGTTATAAATGAACGGGCCATAGGTCTCGTGAAATCGATCCCAGGCCTTAGCGTCGTCGATATCCTGCAAGCGGAGCAACAAGCTTTCCTGAGTCGCTGTCTTCACTCTTCTCCCCACTCTCGTGCTTGCCAGATCACGGCCGTGCCGTCCTCCAAAGCAGACGCAATCTGGGTCCCATCTTCGGAAAAAGCAACTGCTGAGACTGCGCTACGGTTTCCCGTCAGTGACAGCAATTCAACACCAGAATGCGGATCCCAAATCTTAACCGTACGGTCCTTCCCGCCGGTCAGGAGTCTCCGTCCATCCGGTGAAAACTGGGCAACAGCGATCTCACCTTGATGGCCGGTACAAACCGCCACGCGCAGCTCTTCGATCATGTCCCAGATCGTCACCACGTCGCCATCGATAGAAGCTGAGATGCGGCCGTCTGGAGAATGTAGGGTCCTTGAGGGCGATGAGTCCCCCTTGAGCGTAAGATGCCGCAGTGTCAGACCACGACGAGTGTCGCTCTTTTCGAGCGATCTCCCATCGCTTCCAACGACATAGGTCGTGAGCGTCCGCAGCGGGTGGCCCAAACTCTTCATCAGCTCGCCATTCCCCACATCCCAAATATGAATCTGGCGGTCCAAGCCAGCCGTGATCAATCGCGTGTTATTCCGATCTAGGAAGGCACCGTAGGCCGCCTTGCTGTGCCCTCTGAACCTACGGATCCCCTTGCCGGAGCGCGTATCCCACATGGCAACAGTGCCATCCTGTCCCGTCGTCATCAAAGTCCGCCCCTGCTGGGCAAACTGTACGCTCAGCACCCGGCCCTTGTGGGCAGCCACGGAAAGCTGATTCCTCCCTTCGAATACCCGCCAAAGCTTCGGCGTCTTACCATCTGCCACGATAACCTTGCTGCCATCACTCGATGCTGCTAGAAGGCGAATCGGTGACTCCTGCGTACGAATCTGAATGATATCACGGCTCTGCTCGTAATCCCACACCCTGACCATCCCCTCCTTATCGCCTCCCACCAGCCGGCGGCCCTGCGACGTGAAGGCCAACGATGTAATCGCGGACTCACCGCCAGAGAAACTGTACATTGGCCGGCCATTGGCTGACCAGATCTGCACCTTGCCGAGTGCGTCTCCGCTGCCAAGCAGCGCACCGCTGGGCGAGACGATGATGGCCGTGACTGCATCCCGATGCTCTGTCTGTGACCGTATCTCGCGAGCAGCCGGGGTGGTGGCCCAAGCAAACTCCACTGAGTTCAGGCCCGTTTGCGTCCGTCCGCCTGGAATCGCAAGCGATACGTCGGTCAGCTCTCCCCCCGGCTCGAACCAAGTCAGACGCCCGTCCGGCGCGCCCACCACCATGCGCAGGCGGTGTGGCAACAAAGCTGCAGGACCCAGAACGCCCTGCTTCTCAAGCTTCATCAAGTGTAACTCCGTGCGCAGGCTCACAGCCGTGAGGCGATTATCAGACAGAAAGACCAGCGCATTCTGGCCATCGCGAGTCAAGCGGACGCCCTTCAACCGACCAGCCAGCGTGCCTTGCCGGACAACGCCTCCTGACTGTACGCCCCATTGGCGCCAGTGCCCGGTCTGGTCCACACTCACGGCCAGATCAGCGGCGGCGAATCGTACGTCCAGAACAGCACCATGATGCTGTTGCACACTCCGCAATGGCAACCCACTTGGAATGCTCCATGCCACCACTTTCCCGGACTGATCACCCACAAGTAAAGTTTCAGCATCCGGAGAGATCGCTAGGGCGGTGATCGTGTCGGTGTGGCCTTCAAATGCCGTCATCCGCGGCTGGGTCAGCGCAAAAAGACGCCCCCACTCCCAGTTTCGATGCTCGACCGGGCAGGACTCCAGCAACCGCTCCGCATCGCGCAGTGCTTGCTCACCGATATGTGCGCGGGCAAGAGCCAGCGTGTTTGCGTAGTCCGCAATCTCGTTTTTATAGTGTTGTGCTGCCGCGCGCACTTTCGCCTGCCTGGCCTCTATATGTGCGACTTCAAGGTCCTCTCGGGCGCTGGCTGCCGCCAACTCAGCGCTGTCGCGGTCTCGAATCGCCAGTTCCATCTGATTCCGTGCGGCAATCGCCCGGGTCCGCGCTACTTCCGCCTCGCTCAGCGCCTGCTCGGCGCGTGTGCGTTCGCGCTCTGCGCGCTCGCGGGAGCTCCGCTCCTGTTCCTGTGCCAACTCTGCTGCAATACGGGCCCCTTCGGCCTGCTCTCTCGCCCGCTCCGCGCTGATCCGAGCGGCATCGGCGTCCTTGAGAGCTGCCTCTGTTCGCGCTCGCTCACGCTCGGCACGCTCGAGCAGTTGTTCTGAGCGCACTCGCTCCTCCTTCTCCCGTACTTGGGCCTGCTCAGCTGCGAACTTAGCAGCCAGGGCCAACTCCTTGTCACTCTCCGCTTCCAGACGCTGGGCAGCTTCTGCGCGCTGCGCTTCCTCCGCAGCCAACCGTGCGGACTCCGCATCAGCCTGGGCAGCGCGCGTATCAAGCAGAGCCTTCTCGATCTTGTCTTTAGCACCACGCGCCGTCTGCTCGGCATCACGCGCAGATAACTCTGCGTTTACAGCCCGCTCCTTCTCGCCACGAATCAGCACGACCCCTATCGTCAGAGCAAGAATCACAAAGGCAATCATACCACGAAGAGCAACCGAAAGAAATGCCTGGCGATGGCGTTGCTCTTCACGAACTGCACGCATTTCCATCACGGTCTCAAGGCAATTTGCGTGGTCAGGATCATCGACGATCAAGAGCGACTCCGCGAGTTCAAGGTCCCCTTTTTCAGCCGCGCAGCGAGCGTACATCAGCCGCGTATCGGCATCGCCCTCACGGGCCGCCGCGTTTCCTTCCCAGAGCGCAGCGGCTTCCTGATAGGCAAACATTGCCTTGGAGAAGTCATCATATCTGTCACTACGGCTTGCTACTGCCAAGTCCGCCTTGGCTCGCTGCGTCAGTTCAATTGACTCCTGATGGGATTGATACTCCCTGATGGCTCCCTGCAGCAGCTTTACAGACGCGTAGCGATCTCCTGGCCGCGACGCCATAGCGGTACGCGCGATAGCCAACAGCGGCTCGTTCTGTGGTCCGACCACGATCTCGTTGTTGCGTGCAGCCTGAATAATGTCAGACACCGCCTCCCCAGGATGTGGCGCGCATCCCGTGACAATCTCGAACAGCACAGCACCCAATAGATATACGTCACTGGAGTAGCCGATGAGGCCGGTCTCCCCCCGCGCCATCTCGGGCGCCATGTAGCCGGGCGTACCGCCTACAGCAGGCAGGCTTTCGATGTGGGGCGCATGATTCTCGTTCGTGATGG
>DMTJ01000497.1 GCA_003477185.1 Lentisphaeria bacterium | reverse complement strand
CCCTGCAAGATCCAACGCTGCCTGCATAAGCGGGGGCCTGCGAAATTCTCACCTGCTATTGATGATTTATGGCTAAGACTGCCCCTATTCCCGGTACCTCTGATATCTTCGCGGACGAAGTCGCCGAATGGCGTGTCCTCGAAGACACAGCCCGCTCCATCTTCAGCCGCTACGGCTATGGCGAACTGCGGACCCCCGTGTTTGAACGCACCGAGGTCTTCACCCGCAGCCTCGGTGACGAGACCGATGTCGTGCAGAAGGAAATGTATTCGTTCGAGGACCGCGGCGGCAGAAACCTGACCCTACGCCCCGAAGGCACCGCTGGTGTCATGCGCGCCCTCGTCAACGCCGGCATCCCGCAGGGCGATGAACGCCGCGTCTACTACCAAGGCCCCATGTTTCGCGGCGAACGCCCCGCTGCGGGCCGCAAGCGCCAGTTCCACCAGGTCGGCGTCGAGGCAGTCGGCAAGGTCGCCGCCGGAATCGACGCGGAGTGCATCGCCATGCTCATGCACTACATGGAAGACCTGGAGATCACCGGCTGCAAACTCCTGCTGAACAGCCGCGGATCCGCCGAAGACCGCGCCCCCGTCGCCGCTGCGCTGCACGACTATTTCGCCGCCCACAGCGACGAAATGTGCGATGACTGCCAGCGTCGCCTCGAGACCAACGTCTCCCGCATCATGGACTGCAAGACCGAGGGCTGCCGCGGGATCATCGACCAGGCCCCAGGCGTTCTCGAACTGCTTAAGCCCGAAAGCGCCGACTACTTTGCGGCCGTCTGCGCAGACCTCGATCGCCTCGGCATCGCCTATGAGATCGACCCACGGCTCGTTCGCGGGCTGGATTACTACGTGCACACCGTTTTTGAGGTCGTCTTCGATGGCATCGGCGCGCAGACGGCGCTCGCTGGTGGCGGTCGCTATGAGATCACCTTTCCAGGCCAGAAGCGCCCGGTTCTCGGAGTTGGCTTTGCCGCTGGTATGGAACGGCTGTTGTTAGCGCGAGAAGCCTGCAAAGTCCCAGCTGCGAGCGTGGACCAGCCCGACGTCTTCTTGGTCAGCCTGGGCGACGATGCCTTCGATGCGAACTTCGCACTGGCGCAGCAATTGCGCCGCAACGGGCTTGCCGTCGGCATGGACCTGGAGCGACGCGGCATGAAACCGCAAATGCGTGCAGCCGGAAAGTCCGGCGCACCCTACACCGTGATTCGAGGAGAGCAGGAATTGACCGACGGCGTGGCCGTGGTCAAAAACATGGAAACTGGCGACCAACAGCCAGTGCCCGTTACGGACCTCGCAGCCGTATTATCGACGAACTGAGGATGGATAGAGCATGAAACGCACACATACATGCGGAGAGCTGCGCGCGGAACACGCCGGCCAATCCGTGACACTTACTGGCTGGGTAAACAGCCGACGAAATTTTGGTGCCCTAGTTTTTATTGACCTTCGCGACCGCGAGGGCATTACCCAGGTAGTCATAGACCCTGATGAATGCGCGGAAGCCGCCGAGGCCAGCAAGGCCGTCCGCGAGGACTGGGTCCTGACCTTCACCGGCTCAGTCATCAAGCGCCCCGCAGACATGGCAAATAGTGACCGCGACACTGGTCAGATCGAGGTGCGCGCTAGCTCCCTGGTCGTCGAGAACCGTTGCTTGCCCCTTCCCTATAATATCCACGACGAGAACACCAGCGAAGACATGCGCCTGCGCTATCGCTACATCGAGATGCGTCGCTCCGAGCTCGGGCAACACATGCGCGATCGCCACCAGATCACAAAGATCGCGCGTGACCACTTCGACGAGGCTGGCTTCATCGAAGTCGAAACCCCGATTCTCAGTAAGAGCACCCCCGAAGGTGCCCGTGACTACCTCGTCCCCAGCCGCGTCTTCCCCGGGCAATTCTTTGCCTTGCCGCAGGCTCCCCAGCAGTACAAACAGATCCTGATGGTCGCTGGCATCGAGCGCTACTTCCAGATCGCCAAGTGCTTCCGGGACGAGGACCTGCGTGCCGATCGTCAGCCAGAGTTCACCCAGGTCGATGTCGAGATGTCCTTCGCCGAGCCGGACGACCTCTTCGAGATAATCGAAGGCCTCATGGCCAAGCTGCTGAAGACCTTCTGCAATGTCGAGGTGCCGACGCCCTTTCCCCGGATGAGCTACGCCGACGCCATGCGGCGCTTCGGCTCCGACAAGCCCGACACCCGGTTTGGCCTCGAGCTCGTCGACCTCTCCGAGATCGTCAAAGACTGCGGCTTCAAAGTCTTCAGCGGCGCAGTCGCCAATGGCGGCGTGGTCATGGCCATCAACGCCAAGGGCCAGGCCCCGGCCGCATCACGCAAGATTCTTGATGGTTGGCAGGACGAAGTCCGGCTGATGAAGGCCAAAGGCCTCGCTCACATCAAGATCGAGCCCGATGGTTCCTTCAAGTCCCCCATCGCCAAGTTCTTCGACGAAGCTGGCCTCAAAGAGATCGTCGATGCCTGTGGCGGCCAGCCCGGAGACGTCATCTGCATCGTCGCGGACAGCTTTGCCACCACGGCCGACTCCCTCGGCCGCCTGCGTCTGGCAATTGCGGAGTTCGCAAACCTCATCCCGAGCGATTGCTACAACCTACTCTGGGTCAACGAGTTTCCACTCCTGGCCTACGACGAAGGCGAAGAGCGCTGGCACGCCATGCATCATCCCTTCACCAGCCCGCTTCCCGAAGACCTGCACAAGCTCGACGACGCGCCCGGCGAAGTTCGGGCCGAAGCCTATGACTGCGTCATGAACGGCGTCGAAATCGGTGGTGGCTCCATTCGGATCCATGACACCGACCTCCAAGCCAAGGTGTTCGGCTTGCTCGGCATTGACGCCGAAGAAGCCAAGCTCCGCTTCGGCCATCTGCTCGAAGCCCTCGCCATGGGTGCACCGCCACACGGTGGCCTTGCCCTGGGTCTGGATCGGCTGGTTATGCTACTCGTTGGCGCCACTTCCATTCGTGACGTGATCGCCTTCCCGAAGACCAATCGCTCTGCGTGCCTGATGACCGATTCGCCCAGCGACATCGACGCGCATCAGCTCAAAGAATTGGGCATTGCCATCTCAGAAACCGAAGACCGTGCCTGACCTGCTCTCCATCCTGCGCAAGTCGGCCGACTACCTCGGTGGCAAAGGCATCGACAGCCCGCGGGTGGAAGCCGAGCTGCTCGTCGCGCACGCGCTCGATCTCGACCGAATCGCCCTATATCTGCAGTTCGACAAGCCGCTCACCGACGAATCATTGGGGCCTATTCGCGAGGTGCTCAAGCGTCGCGTGCGCGGCGAGCCCGTCCAGTACATCACTGGAAAGGCCGGGTTCTACGAGATCGAGCTTGCCGTCGGAAGCGGCGTGCTGATCCCGCGGCCAGAGACCGAGCGGCTGGTTGACCGCGCCCTTGCCCTCTACGAGGGTGGGCCCGTGCTCGACCTCTGCACCGGCAGCGGTGCCGTCATCCTCTCGCTCTGGCATGCCCGGCAGGAGGATGGCCCCTTCGTGGCCGTAGACCTTTCGCCCGAGGCGCTAGTCTGGGCCGAGAAAAACCGTGCCTCGCTCGAGGCCGACGTCGAGTTGCTCGAGGGCGACCTCTTCGCTCCCGTTGCGGGCCGCACCTTCACCCTCATCACCACCAATCCGCCCTACGTTACCGCCGACGAGTATAGCCGGCTGCCCACCCACATTCGCGAGTGGGAGCCCGCGCTCGCCCTCGAATCTGGTCCCGACGGCATGAACCTGCTCACACGCATAGCCGCCGAAGGCAAGGCCTATCTTGAACCCGATGGCTGGTTGCTCAGCGAGATTGGTTCCGGCCAAGGAAGCATTGCTAAGTCCGCATTTGAGGCCCAAGGCTGGCGCGACGTCAGTGTCGAGCAAGACTACACCGGTCGCGATCGCGTCCTGCTCGCCAAGCACGGCGCGTGAGCGACTTCCGCGGAAACTTTGGCCACGGCCCGATGCATTCTGGCAGCGCCGACCAACGCGCCATGCTCGCTGGCACCATCGACCACTACGAGCGCTTGGCTCTGCAGTTTTGGGAAGGAACCCGCGACCACGACGTCAGCCAGAACTACCAGCACTTCTTGGCCGCCCTGCCCGACCGCCCAGGCCTGACTCTGCTTGACCTCGGCTGCGGTCCCGGACGCGACCTGCGCTACTTCAGCGATCTCGGCCACACCGCGATCGGGCTTGATGGCTGTGAGTCCTTCGTGCGCATGGCTACGGAGTTCGCAACCTGCCAGGTTTGGCACCAGGACTTCCTCGCTCTGGATCTTCCAGCAGCGCATTTCGACGGCATCTTTGCCAACGCCGCGTTGTTCCACGTACCGCCAGCAGAGCTCCACCGTGTCCTCCGCGAGCTCCAGGCCACGCTCAAACCTGGCGGCGTCTTATTCTTCTCCAACCCACGCGGCAACGGCGAGAGCTGGGATGGCAGTCGCTACGCGAACTACATGGAATTCCCGGCGTATTCCGACTTACTGATCGCTGCAGGCTTCGAGATCGTCGAGCACTACTATCGCCCGGCTGGCAAGCCTCGCGCCCAACAACCCTGGCTGGCCGTCGTCGCCCGCTCTTCCGCTGAGACCGCTGGCGCCCCGCCGGCATAATTCCCCAACTCCCACGCCCAGGCCCACCGCTGGCGGGTGTGCGCGGCGCGGGGTTCGCAGATCGGCCGCATGGCACGTAAGCACAGCAAAGCCCGGCGTTCGTCTAGTGGCACCAGCGAGCCTACCATTCTACCACAGCAGGATGAGCTCGCGTTCCAAGGATTGCCCACCGGCCGGGCGCCCCAAAGGGCTGCACAGGTTCAACCGTTGCCTTCGTCGCATCACGGGGCCGCATGACGCCGCGACTACTTGTTGGTTCCTGCCCATCGACCGAATCTCAACGCGTCTCGGCTTTGAGAGACTAGCAGACATCCCCCAAAAGACCTCAGCGGCCGGCCCATCGGGATCTTCTTACCCGGGGTGTGTCACAGCTGTGGCAAGTCAGCCTCCGAATCGTAAACCATGGTGCCGTCGTCGACAAAAGGCACCGCTACTCGGCTGCGATGATGCCCTCAAGAACGCCGGTTATTCTGTCCGCCCGCTCCTTGAGCTCTGGAATATCGATCATCTTATCCAACGCCTTTTGGGCGCGGTCCTTGGCAGACTTCAGATCATACTCTACAAGTGCCGCCGCGACGCTTCCCATCAGGGTGCCCAATCCCTCTGCCTCCTTCTTAGAGCCAGAGCTGTAGAATTTTGAATCCCGCTCCACGACCCTCTTAAACTCGCTGACCGTGTCACGAGAAGTCTGACAAAATGCTAAAACGTCCGGGTGCAGCGTCTGCCTATTGTTGGGCTTGATCGGTTTTGGAGCGCGACGCTCGGTCGTTAGCTCCGACTTGCGCGCGCTCTTCTCCTTGGAATCCTTACCGCACGACGCAACAAGAAATAGAACCCTGAAAATGGCGACAGCCTTCATTACTTCTCCGATCTTTTATAACACATCAACCCGCTTTCCAGATAGTGCACACCCGGATGAACTTTTCAACCTGAGAAACTGAGCGCCATCAGCACGCCTCCTGAGGCGAATGGATGAACGGGCACAAATAAGTCGACTCGAGTCGACTGCTATCGATGGGAACCGACTCGAGTCGATTTTCGAACAGTTTCCGCCACAGAATCTTATTCCCTAAACCACTACGATGAAGGCTCCTGCCAGGCAGTAGCGCGGGCGTCGGAGGGCATGCGCCAGTCGCCGCGAGGCGAGAGACTGATGCCACCGACCTTGGGGCCGTCAGGCATGCAGCTGCGCTTGAACTGCTGCGAAAAAAAACGCCGGAAAAAGACAGCAAGCCATTTTGCGATGTCCGCATTTTCGTAGCGCCCGGCGAAGGCGTGGCTGGCTAACATCTGGATCTTGTCCGGAGAAGCGCCGTACTTTTGGGCGTGGTAGAGGAAAAAATCGTGGAGGGCGTAGGGGCCAATGACGTCTTCGGTCCGCTGGGCAATCTCCCCGTCGGGATCCGGGGGCAGGAGTTCCGGACTGATTGGGGTGTCGAGGATGTCGCGTAGGGTGGCTGCGGTTTCCGCAGATTCCCGGTCGGCTTCCCAACAAATGACGTACTGGATGAGAGTCTTGGGGACGCTGGTGTTTACGGCGTACATCGACATGTGATCGCCGTTGTAGGTGCACCAACCAAGGGCAATCTCGGACAGGTCGCCAGTGCCGACGACAAGCGCGCCCTCGCGATTTGCGATGTCCATCAGCAGTTGGGTGCGCTCGCGCGCCTGGACATTCTCGTAGGTGACGTCGTGGACGTCGGGGTCGTGACCGATGTCGCGGAAGTGTTGGCGACAGGCGGCGGTGATGTCGATCTCGCGCAGATCTGCCCGCAGCCCGTTGCAGAGCTCAACGGCGTTATCGTAGGTGCGAGAGCTGGTGCCAAAGCCAGGCATGGTGACGGCGATCAGGTTTTCCGCTGGAAGCTTGAGTTGCTCAAGCGTGCGATGGGCGACGAGTATGGCGAGGGTGGAGTCCAACCCGCCGGAGACGCCGATGACCAGGCGTTTGCAGCCGGTATGCGAAAGGCGCCGGGCGAGGCCTGCGCTCTGGATGCTGAAGATTTCCTGGCAGCGGGTTTCGCGCTGGATGGGGTCGCTTGGCACAAAGGGCGCGGGATCGATGCGGCGCTGCAGGTTTTCCGAGCTGACACCAGCGACGGGGCCGACGGCAATCCGCCGCACAACGGGCTCTTGATTGGCAGCGAAGGAGCTTTCGGTGCGACGAATGGCAGCGAGCCGGGCACAGTCGATGTCTGCACAGAGCAGATCTGCCTCACGCTGAAACCGGGTGTTCTGGGCTAGGATCGCACCGTTTTCGGCGATCATGGCATGGCCTCCGAAGACGAGGTCGGTGGTGGATTCCCCGACTCCGCTGGAGGCGTAGACGTAGGCCGCGATGCAGCGCGCGCTCTGGCCCGTCACAAGCTGGCGCCGGTACTCGGACTTGGCGACCAGTTCGTGGCTGGCCGAGAGATTCAAGAGCACGGTCGCACCCGCGAGCGCCTGGGCGCTGCTCGGCGGGATCACGTTCCAGAGGTCTTCGCAGAGCTCGATGCCGAAGGACCAATCGTCGGTCTCGAAGAGCAGGTCCACACCAAAGGGCACGTCGGCAATCTTGCCGATACGGATGGTTCGGTTGCGAATGTCGGCACCGGACTCGAACCAGCGCGGCTCGTAGAATTCGCGGTAGACAGGGAGGAAGGATTTTGGGACCACGCCCAGGATTTCTCCCCGGCGGGTAACGACCGCGCAGTTGTAGAGGCGGCCGTTGGCCAGCAGCGGCAGGCCAATGGCAGTGATGATGTCGTAGGTGCTGGTGGCGGCGCAGTAGGCGTGCAGCCCGTCCACGGCTGCGTCTTGCAGCGTACTGGAGTCGAACAGGTCTGCGCAGGTATAGCCGGTCAGGGCACATTCAGGAAAGACGACGAGCGCAGCGCCGTTCTGGTGCGCCTGCGCTGTCAATTCTGCGCATCTTCGTGCGTTTTCTGCGGGGTCCGCAAGTGCCAAGGCCGGCACAGCCGCGGCCAC